>JBDRLK010000474.1:0-28315 GCA_043813155.1 Pseudomonadota bacterium
CCTCCTCTACCTCCTCCTTGACTTCTTCCTCAACTTCTTCCTCGACCTCTTCCTCGCCCTTCGCGGTCTCGGCCTTCTCCCCTTCACCGGTTTCGCCTTCCACCGCAGCCTGGCCGCCTGCATCAGGAGCAGGCAGGAGCCCGGACAGGACGCTTGACGTTTCCGTCCCCTGCACCACATCCGTGCCCGCATCCGTTGTTACTTTCTCTCCGCCCGATTCCTCCTTTTCTCCCTCTCTCTCGTTCTCCTTTTCCTCCCCCTCCCCCCCCGATGCAGCGTTCCCGCTCTCGCCGTCTTCCGACAGCCCTGCAACGGCCTTCCCCTCTTTCCCCTCTTCGCCGCCGTCGCCGCCCAGGAAGAAGGATTGGATAATCCAGATTACCAGAAGAACCCCCACGACAATCGAGCCGATGACGAACCACTTGGCATGCCTCGAGGGCATGATGGGAGCCAGCGATTCCTCCGGCATGGCCGCCGAAGACGGCTTTTTCCCCGGCGGAACCGTAGCCATATCCCTTTTTATGATCGGCCTCTGCGTGACTTCGATTTTCACGGGAGCGGGAGCCGAGGCAACGGCTCCGCCGAGCATCCTCTCGGCATGGGCTCCGGATGAAGGCGGCGGGGAGCTCGGCGGTCTCGAGGACCTGGGCACGAGCTTTCTCTCCTCTTTCCACGCATCCGGCTTGCTGTCGTAAGGCACTTCGACCGCTTTCGGGGGCGCATCGGGAGGCGAAGAATGCCGCTTGATGGCCTCCTCGATATGGCTTGATGCCTGAGAGCTGAACTGCTGTGTCGTGGCTGAAGCTATTTCAGGCGGAGGGATGGTACCCTCGTGGTCGAACTTGACCGTCGAGGTCCTTTCCCGTTTCTTTTTTTCTTCCTTGGGCTTCTCTTCTTCGGCGGGTTTCCCCGGCTTCTTCGGTTTCGCCGGAACGAGTGAAACCCTCCTCGCTAGATCAGCGAATGACAGGGGCCCTTCAGGCATAAATCCTTTGAGCGTATCGGAAAACCGGACTGCGCTCTTGAACCTGTCCCTGGGGAAAATTGACATGGCTCTGCGAAGATTGTAGTCGATCACGGACGGCAGGTCCGTTCTGATATCCGCCGCCGCCGTGAAACCGGGCACCTTGGCAGGTTTTGCCGGAATTCCCTCCGGGTAGGGGAACCGGCCCGTCAGCATGCGGTACAGGATAACACCGGCCGCATAAATATCGGAAGAAAAATCCGTGGTCTGCTCGCGAACCTGCTCCGGAGCCTTGTACATCGCTGCATCCCCGCCGATGTATTCCTCTTCCTGCACGAGAGACTCCAGAAGGAATTCGGCCGGATCGACGATCTTGACGACGACTTCCTTGTCCATTCCCTCCACGAATGAAACTTCCGACGCGCTCAGCCTGCCGCTCCTGACCTCCTTTTCGTGCAGCGCTGAAAGCCCGCTGAGGATTCCGGTCAGGACATAGGCCGCTTCCGGCAGCTCGAACGACACGTCTTTTCGCTTGAACAGCTCTTCAAGCTCCAGCCCGTCGAGATACTCCCTGATGATGATGGGGACGCCGAAGTCATCCTTGCCGAACTCAAACACCCTGCCAACGTTGGGGTGGGAGATGTCCATCCATTTTTCAACATTGCGCACGTACTGGTCGAGCTCGTCGGACTTCTTGGCGAACTTGGGGTGAACCATTTTACCGACATAGAATGGTTCTTTCGAGTCGATCGCCTTGACCTTGAAGGTGCCTCCCACAAACCACGGGCCCAGATACGAAACGATCTCATAATTGTTCAGCAGGTTCTGGCCGACCATTCTCTCCCCAAGGGGAACAGGTTGACCGGTTACCGGACAAAAATGATTCGCATTGTCGTGTTCCTTGTCACAATGTGGGCACTTAATCATATTCCCTCGTTGTTTCTGGTCAGCCCAAGAATGCAAGGCTTCGAAAAATTATTAAACATATTTTTATTATAAATCTGGAAATTTTCAATATCTATCAATTTTTAGTGTAATTCAAGTGTAATTTTAAAATAATGCTCATTTATTCAAGTCTTTTTGCAATACTCAAGATTTGACCGGCTTTCAGGCGGAAAAATTAGGTAACCGCGGGCTTAAACTGCGCTGCCAGGCTGCCTGCAGCGCAAGCAAAAGCCTGCGCCTGCCGGCCGGATTCATTTCTTCTTGCGGGAGCGCAGGACCCTGCGCAGGAGAAAGGGCACGAAGAGGGGCATGAAGCGCGCAAACGATGTCGAGCGCCGCTTCTTACTGTTTTTCATGGTGATGGTATCGTCCCCATCGCAGCTGAAATCACATCCGCCGCCGGAATCGCTGTCCGCGGTGTCTGCATCGCAGCCGTCGCCGCTCCCACCGTCCCAGGAACAACCCGAGCCATCATCATAATCGGAATCATCGCCGTCATAGTCATCATCGTAGGCATCGCCGTCACATCCTCCCGAATCCCCATAGTCATCGCCATACGTGTCACCCTCGCATCCCGACTCGTCGTTATACTCATAGTCATCGCCCTCGTCCATGATCCATATCTCGACCCTGACGCCCGGTTCGTATCTATCCCGGAATTCCCGGTCGTAATACGGGTCATAATACGGGTCATCGTACGGGTCATCGTACGGGTCGAAACCGCGCTGCGAATCCGAATCGATCGCCTCGAAGGCGCCGTAACGCAGGAACCGGACCTCATCATCCCCCGTGCTCTCCATGCCGTCGGGACCGTAATACTCAAATATGAGGTCAAAGAAGCCTGCGGCCGGCCTGCTGCGGCTGTCACGGGCAACGACCTGCACGGTTCCCCTGCTCGCATCCGTGTGAAACACCTCGACCCCGCCGGAAAATTCTCTCAGCGATGTCACGGAAGGGACCTCCCCGTTGACGTCCGTCGGAAAGTCGAGCTCCACCTCGACATAGTCGCCGCCCCTGGAGTAATTCCAGAGCAGGTAAACGCCGTTGGGGGCAAACCTGGAAGCGGGACCGCTCAGTATGCCCTCGGCAGACACGTCGGTTCCCCTGACCGCGTTGCCCTCCGCGTCACGGCATTCGCCATCGTCGCTGCACCTGACTTCCACGTCAAATTCCTTGAAGATTATGGCCGCCCGGCTGTCCGAATCGCCGCACCCCGCCTTCAGCGCAGCCGCCAGCACGAAAGAAACTATCGGCGCATATGTCATTGCTCTTCCCACTGCGCGAGCCCTCAATAAAAAAAAGTTTGCGTAAGACCTACAAACACTCTCCCGTTTCCTCTTTCTTGAACACCCACGATTTGCGGGATGCCGCTCTTGAGGTCCTGGTAAAAATTCCCTTCGACCCTTACACCCGTTGCCGCATGAAGATGCCACCTGGCCTCGAGACCCCCGGCAACAATGGCCCCGGTCGTCCACCCTGCCGTGCTGAATACAGTGCCGCTGCGCTCGAGCTCGACCTTCTGGTGGGAGCCCATGATCAGGACATCGGCGTAAATGCGCAGCTTGCGGACAATGGGCAGGACAATTCTGAGCCCTCCCCCGAACTCCATGAAATTCACCGTGAGCTTGTAGCTTTCCCCCGTCTGTGCATGGCTGTCGTTGTGCCAGTACCGGGAGTTGTCAAAAATTCCTATCAGGTAGAACCTGAGCGGGAAGCCCTTGAATTTTCCCCCGGCGCCCAGAAGGATCCCGCCTCCAACCGTTCCCGTCATGTGGCTGTAGGGGCTGGAAGCGAACCCGCCTTCAAACTGCAGGAGCATGAAGGTCGACTTATTCTTCTTCCCGGCAGCAGGCGCTTCCCCGGAATGAAGCTGGAGAGACAGAAATGCCACGGCAAGGAAGGGGAGGATAATATTTTTTTTCAGCGGCCCTTTTTTCAGATGATTTTTCATGGCAGTACTGGTAATAGTGCAACAGTTGTGCCATTAAAAGACCGGAAAACTTCGAGGGAACGGGCTTAAAACACAGCGCGCCGTGTGGTGAAATCACTACAGTCGTTTATAATATTCCACAGATTGGTCACCCGTCGTCCGGCGCCGGCCGCTGGTTGCTGCTGGAGGTTGTAATAATATGTGGAACGTCTAATATTGGTGACATGACCGTGGATGAAAAAATCAAGGATCTTACGCGCATCCTGAGGGACATGGGATCAGTCCTCGTTGCCTTTTCCGGGGGCTGCGACAGCACGTTTCTGCTCAAAGCGGCCCATGACACTCTTGGTGACAGGGCCGTGGCCCTCACGGCTTCCTCGCCTACCTACCCGGACAGCGAGCTGAATCAGGCCGGGCTTCTCGCAAAGGAGATCGGCGCACGGCATGTCACGCTGGATTCAAACGAGCTCGAGATTCCGCAGTTCTCCGATAACACGCCGAGAAGGTGCTATTTCTGCAAGACGGAGCTCTTCAAGCTATGCGTCAAAGAAGCGCGGAAGCTCGGCCTGGCCTGCGTGGCGGACGCCAGCAACACTGACGATCTGAACGACTACAGGCCGGGCAGGGACGCGGCGAGGGAGCTGGGCATAAGAAGCCCGCTCATCGAAGCGTGCCTGGACAAATCGGATATCCGCGAAGCGAGCAGAAAGCTGGGCCTGCGAACATGGGACAAGCCTGCCATGGCCTGCCTGGCTTCCAGGTTCCCCTATGGAACGGAAATAACGCAGGAGAAGCTGGACAGGATCGCGCGGTGCGAGCAGCGGCTGGGAGCTCTCGGTTTCCGCGTGTTCAGGGTCAGGTATCATGATGAGACGGCCAGGATCGAAGTGGGCCGGGAAGAAATGAGCCGCTTCGGCGACGAGGACATGCGAGACAGGATCGTCGCCCTGTTCAGGCAGGAGGGATTCGTCTACGTGACACTGGACCTGGCCGGTTACAGAACGGGCAGCATGAACGAAACGCTGGATAAGAAATGTACGCCCCTGTAGCTGCACGCCCTCGGCGTGCCTTAATCGATTTCCACACCGGCGGGCCAAGCTTGTCCCGAGCGAAGCGAGGGAGCCGCGCTCGCCCGCAGCACCAATCTGCAATCTACTCTTCGTCCGGGTAGCGGTCCGCGATCATGCGGATGATGTCGAGGATGGAAAAAAACGATTTGATCATTTCCGGATCGAACTGTGTGCCGGAGGACTCCTGCAGGGTGTCGAGAACCCGCGCTTCAGGCCAGGCGTCCTTGTAGGACCTCTTCGAAGACAGCGCGTCAAACACGTCGGCAACGGCGACCACCCTGCCGAAGGGATGCGTTTCCTCTCCCTTCTTACCCCTGGCCTTTCCGTTTTCCAGCTCATAGCCGTCAAGGGGCTTTCCCGATTGAGCGTCGATGTGGCCGGGGTACCCGTTCCCGTCCCAGCGTTCATGGTGATCGCGCGCCACGATGCAGGCGGCCTCGTCAAAATCCGAAAACTGGTTCGCAAACAGCCTCGCCCCGAGGAAGGTGTGCTCTTTCATGATAGCGAATTCTTCCTTGTCCAGCCTTCCCGGCTTTTTCAGGATCGTGTCGGATATGGCCACCTTGCCCACGTCATGGAGCATGGCTGCCATCCTCAGAATGTCCCTGTTGCGGGTCAGCTCGTCGCCCGTAATTCCCATTCGCGTCGCCCAGTCCTCGTAAATCTCCACGGCGTAGGAGGCCACGCGATTGACGTGGGCGCCGGTCTCCTTTGGGTCGCGCAGCTGGGCCATGCCGATCATCCTCAGGATGATGTCCCTCGTCATCATGGCCCGCTCGATAGCCGTGGCGGCGTTGTTGGCGAAGTGCATGACGAACGGCTCGTCCTCCCCGGAAAAGGAGGTGACCGTTCCGTCCTCCTGCTTGGCGTTGATCAGCTGCAGCACGCCCACAACGTCCTCCCTGTGGTTCCTGAGGGGGAACGTCAGCATCGACCTGGTATGGTAGCTCGAGAGCTCGTCGTAATGCCTGTCGAACGAATAGGGGGCGCCCCCGGGAAGCCTGCCGACGTCCGCGATGTTGAGAATTTCCCCGGTCGAGGCCACGTGCCCTGAAATGGACTTGTTGTTGATGGGAACCGTGAACGTGCTGTAGATGAGCTTTTTTCCCCCTGTCAGCTCATACTGCAGCGTGTCGTTCTGCGTGTAGGCGATCTTCAGCTTGTCGCCCTCGGCAATGTAAATGGGGCCGGCATCGGCACTGACGAAATTCCTGGCCTCGCTCAGGACCCTTTCGAGCAGAACGTCCACGTCCTTGATCCTGGAGAGCTCGATCCCGAGATCCATGATCTGCTTGAGCTTTTTTGTTTCGTCGACTGCCATTTTTTTAGGATGCTTTTCAGTGAGCTTTTACCCTTACGGTAGTGGCATGGCCCCGGCCTGTCAACCCGGAGTGAAAAAATCAAAGCGGCGAGACATGGATCTCGATTTCACTGCACTGCCCCAAACCGCAGAGGAAGCTTGTCTGATGGAGCCTCAGGTACCGGGCCGTTGTTTCCTCGAGAGTCTTCTCGACCCATTGGTTTCCATCGGTAACTCTCCAGCCGAATTCCACCGGCGTCCAGCCGACGCTGTCGTCGGAAATCAAAATATCCATGACGATGGGAACGCACGAAATGTTAAAATAAGCCCTGAAGCCGTCCAGGCATTTTACTTCTCCCAGGTCGAAATGTATCCACTGGGGCGGCCCGACTGACCTCGAATACCAGCCGGTGTTCGTAAGCCCGTCAATGGCCTTTGCCGCGGGCCAATCGCTGCTGTATTCAGAGCTTGCCTCGGCATCCACCGGTGTCACGTAGTTGAAGAGCCTCGGGGTCTCGTCCGGGCACTCCGGGGAATCGCCCGTGCAGTACTCGGCCGCGTCGCACCCGCCCGTTGAAATCCGGCAGATCTCGGTGCCGGGAAGAAACGCGTTCTCCGGGCAGTACCCGTCCCCGCCCGTGCAGAACTCGGCCGGGTCGCAGACCCCCTCCGACTCCCTGCACTCCATCTCCGGAGACTGAAACGCGTCGTCCGGGCAGGAGGGCGAGACGCCGCTGCATTGCTCGGTCGTGTCGCACACGTCCACGACGGCGCGGCATACGATGCCGGCGTCCACGTAATCGTCGGCCGGACAGGCTTTTGAAAACCCGTCGCAGCGCTCGACCACGTCGCACAGCCCAAGCGCCATCCGGCAGACCGTTTCGCCGGCCGCGACTTCATCTTCGGGACAATTTGGCGACGAGCCGCTGCAGGCCTCGACAATGTCACAGGTCCCGCCGGAGGCCCGGCAGGCCGCACCCTCGTCCGCAAACACGTCCTCCGGGCACTGCACCCCGTCGCCGGGACAGAACTCGGGCTCATCGCACAGGCCGGCCGCGGCCCTGCACAGCGCTTCAGAGGATTTGAACGAGTCCCCGGGGCAGGCCGCGTCCGACCCCGTGCAGCGCTCGGACAGATCGCACAACCCATCGGGCGCGCGGCACACGGCGGATGACGGGGACAGGGCATCGGCGGGGCAGTCCGGGCTCTCGCCGTCACAAAACTCCGACGGGTCGCAGTCCCCTGCCGACGGCCTGCAGATCGCCTCCGACGGGCTGTGCGGGTTGCTGCACGTGTGCGTCGTCTCCTCGTCGCAGTAGTCCTGCGTGCAGTCGAGCCCGTCGTCGCACTCGGCATTGTCGTGGCACGAGAACGCGCAGTCGTCCCTGCACCCGTCATCGGGATCTGCGTTCCTGCCGTCGTCGCACTCCTCTTCGGCCGCCGCGTCGACAAACCGGTCGCCGCAGATGCTCTCCTGGCAGGAGCCGGCAATGCATATTTTTCGCGGTTCTTCTCCGCACTGCGTGCCGTCATCGAGGGGGTCGCGCTGGCCGCACTCGTTCTCGTCCAGGTTGCAGTGCTCTTCCCCGTTGCACGCGTTCCCGTCGTCCGGGCAGTCCCCGTCGCCGGTGCAAAGCCACCTGCAATTGGGGCCGCAGGTCCCCTCGCCGGGAGGCTCGCAGGACTCGCCGCCTCCCGTGTCCACGAAGCCGTCTCCGCACTCCGAGCCCATGCACCCGCCTTCCAGGCAGATCCGTCTCGGGTCCGAAAGGCAGACGACGCCGTCCTCCCTGTTCGCTCCGGCCAGGCAGGTGTGCGTGTCCACGCCGCACGTCTCGTCGCCGTTGCACACGTTCGCGTCATCGCAATCGAGGTTTTCGACGCAGGACCAGGTGCAGTCATTGTCACAGCCGTCGCCGTCCTCTTCATTGCCGTCGTCGCACTCCTCGCCCTCATCCGCCTCGCCGTTGCCGCACGAGCCGGCTTCGGGCCCGTCCATGTCCATGTCTTCCCCGTCTCCCGGCACATCGTCCGGATCCCCGTCCTCCGTCTCGCCGGCCGCGTCGCCGTCCGCGATCTCCTCGCCGTCCGCGATCGCGTCCCCCGGCCGGACCGGGCCCGAATCAAAAGTCCAGCAGCCGGCGCACGGCAGAAGAACGAGAAGCGCAAGCGCCGCGGGCAGGCGGGAATATGGAAGTCTTCCGATCATGCAAGTGCCTACGGCAAACAGTTGGAGGCCGCGACCGGGTGGTCGATCAGCATCTCGATCTCCGACTGGTTGTCCGTGTTGTACATGTGAACCCTTATCGCGTCGTCATGGATGCCCAGCAGCGGAAACCTGTCGGCCTGCTGCAGGAAGAAATGCAGGCGGAGCCACTGCGTCCGGATCATGTCCACGAACGCGGCCTCCCCCTTGATGCTGATATAGAGATCGGCGTACATGGTGCGGGCCCGTTTCAGGTAGAGCTCCAGGTAGTACATGAAGGCCACGGCGCCGTCGATCCCCGAGATGCCCCAGCCCTCGATGGTGTCCCCGACATAGGCTATCCCCGCCATGCCGTTGATGTAGCAGTTCATCTCGTCAAGGAGCTCGACGAACCCGTAGGTGCCCTGCTCGCCCTGAAGATAGAACTCGTACAGGTCCGTGGAATCGTCCGCCAGCATGGCGCGGATCTCGGAGCGCGGGAAACCGTCCACCCACGTCGTTGTGTAGGTCAGGTCGGCGCGGACGTAATAGGCAAAGGTGGAGCCCCAGCTCGCGTGCTCGTAATCCCACCCGTGCGTTTCCTCGTGCACCTCGGTCATGAGCGATTCCATGACCGTGGCAAAGGACGTCGTGTCCGTGAACGTACCCAGGTACGGGTCGCCGCGCATGGCGTCCAGCAGGTCGTAGCCCGCGGGCCAGCGGCGGCTGAGCGCCTCGAACTCGGTTTCAAGGTAGTTTGAGCCGCTGTACCATGCCTCGAGGTCGGACAGGTCGGCGTCGGGATACACGGGCTCGGTGTAGCAGACCGCGCCGGAGCCGTCGTCGTCCACGGGGTCCGCTGTGGTATCCGCGCCGGTATCTTCCTCGACCCTATCCGGGGGCGCATCAGGGACCGGGTCGGGAGCCGCGTCGACCGGCGTGTCCACGGGCATGTCCGGCATGAGGTCGGCGATCGTGTCGTCCGCCGTGTCGGGCGCGGCGTCGAGCGTGTCGACATGGAAATCCGACACAGCGCCGTCCGTGCTCTCGCATGCCGCGGCCGCCAGGACCAGCGCCGGGACGAGGCACGCCGCAAGAGCCCTTTTCAACGAATGATAGGACATGGAAAGTCTCCTTGAAATAGAAATCCTCTTTCATTTCCTATTAAACACCATTTCAGGGAAAATTCAACACCACAGTGAGAGCAAGCATGTTGAACTTGCATCCACCCCCGGCTATAATGAATGGAGACATGAGAAAACCTGTCTTCTCCGTGCCCCTGATTGTCCTGCTCTCCTTCTGCCCCTGGGGATGCGATGGTGAATACTCGAAAACAGACACCGACGCGGACGCATCCGGTCCCGACGCTCTCCCCGACCGCATGGACACGATGGCGGACCCTGACGCATACGCTGACGCGGACGGCGCCGGTGAAATCGAGCTCGTGCCCGACGCGGCAGGGGATGAAGCCGATGACATGACCGTGGAAGACGCAACGCCCGGCGAGCCCGACATGGACATGCCGTCCGACCCTGACGAGGAGGAAGCCGGGCCCGACCCGCTCCCCTACCCCGTGCGCAGCGACTACCGCATCAAGGCCATCCAGCCCGACACCTGGCCCGACATGGACGAAATCGCGGGCAACAACACGGGCGGGGTGGCCATGAACCTGGTGTGGGCGGGCTGGGAGCCTTCCGTGAAAACACCTCCCTGCGACGCGGAGAGCGAGGAAGAATACGACGGCCGGTGCTTCAGGATAAACGCAAACGTGGATAGCGCCATACGGGGATGGACCGAGCGGGACGTTGTCGTGACCGCCATTGTTTACGGCGCGCCCGAATGGGCGCGCGTGGAAAACACGAACTGCTCCCCCATTGCCCCGGGGTTCGAGATCTTCTGCGCTCCCGACGACTCGGCGGACTACGGCCGCTTCGCGGGCATGCTGGCCAGGCGTTATGACGGCCGGCGGGGCAACGGCCGGATCGCCGACTTCGTGATCCACAACGAGGTCAACTCCAACGACTGGTTCGACACAGGCTGCGGCGACGGCACGCCCTGCAACCGCGACGCCTGGATCCGGAACTATGCCGACAACTACATCGCGGCCTATGACGCGGTCAAGGCCGAGCAGGCAACGGCAAAAGTGCTTGCACCCTTCACGCACCATTTCGACACGGACTATGACCGCCCCTCTGACGACCACCCCGTGCTGTCGGTCAAAACGTTCGTCACCGGCCTCGATGCCAGGCTGGGCAGCCGCGAGTGGCAGATCGCCTACCACCCCTATGCCCCCAACCTCTTCTCGCCCGAGTTTTCGGTCTTTGACCTGCCCCAGTGCACCTACGGAAACATCGGCGTGATCGTGGGCTGGCTGATCGCGGCCTTTCCGTCAAAACCCCATGCCTGGGAAGTGCACCTGACCGAGAGCGGCATCAATTCCTCGTCGCCCCAGTCATCCGTGGACCGCCAGGCCGCGGCCGTGTGCGACACGCTTCGCAACGTGCTCGGCACGCCCTATATCGCGAATTACATCTACCATCGCATGAAGGATCACCCGGACGAGGGTGGGCTGCAGCTCGGCCTGGCGCTCAGCGACGGGACCTTCAAGCCGGCCTGGCCCGTCTGGGCCCTGGCCAACCGCATCGATCTCGAGGAGCCGCTGCTGGACTGCGGGTTCGAGGATTTGCCCTACACGCGCCTGCGGCGCGGCCATGACGGCGCCGGCCACCACTGGGTGTCCTCGCGGCGCCTGCCCGCGGGCTATGGCGAGGAGTCCATGACAGGCTGGCTGCTGCTGCGCAACGAGGAGCCGGGAACCACGCTGCTTTTCGAATGCGCCGTGGGCGAGCACAACATGCTCTCCTTTGACCCGAACTGCGAGGGCCAGCAGACCATGGGCCCCGTGGGCTGGATATGGGACGAGTCCGCGTCCGGACGCGTGGCGCTCCACCGCTGCGTGATCGGCGGCGGCCGCGACCATTTCGTGTCCACGGACCCGGGCTGCGAGGGCCAGACCTTTGAAATGCTTCTCGGCTACGCCCTGGACGACTAGCAATTAACGACTGATCGAACATCCGCACCCGCTGTTGTTGAAGGTGAAAGCGTACTCCGTGCCCATCCAGATGTTGTTGAGAAGCTTCACGGAATTTTTATGGGGCGGTCAACAGTTACGGCTTTTTTCTCTTGATGCAGGCCGCCAGGTTCTCAACGGAATTGTAGATCTCGTCGGGAGTGAAAGGCTTGGGGATGAAATCGACCGCCCCCAGCTTCATCGCCTCGACGGCCGTCTTGACCGTCGCGTAGCCTGTTATGACGACAACGGCGATATCGGGGTATTTTTCCCGTATCACCATGAGCAGCTGCAGACCCGGCAGGCCGGGCATCTTGATGTCGGTGAGGATGATGTCGAAGCGCTGTTTTTTAAGGGCGGCCAGGGCCTCTTCTCCCGAGGATACCGTTACGATCTCATAGTTCTCGCTTTTTTCAGTGAAGATATCGACGCAGCTTCGCTGCACCACGATTTCGTCGTCGACGACGAGCATCCTAATCTTGTCCATCGGTATCCTCCCTTTCGGCCGGCAGGTGAATGGTGAACGTGGAACCTTCCCCCGGAGCGCTGTGAACGGCAATATTCCCGCCGTGACGCTTGATGATGCCGAAGCATATGGAGAGCCCGAGGCCGGTCCCGACGGTAGGGCCTTTTGTCGTGAAGAAAGGATCAAAAATCCTCTCCAGGTTCTGCTGCGGAATGCCGCAGCCGGTGTCCTCAATCGATATCTCGATGAAATGCCGGCTGTTCGACACGTTTGATTCAATGGTATGGATCCTCGACCCGACGGTCAATGTCCCCTTCCCTTCCATGGCGTCCCCTGCGTTGATGATGAGGTTGGTGAGCACCTGGTAAATCTGCTCCCTGTCGATTTTCGCCCTTGGAAGGTCCGGGTCGAGGCTCTGCTTTATGGCTATATTATGGAACGATTCCTTGTGCTCCACAAGAGAGATCGCCCGCTCGATAATGCCGTTGACCTGGGAAACCATTTTCTCCGGAGGAGACTGCCTTGCGAACTCGAGGAGCCCCGCGACGATATTCCGGCATCGCTTGGCCTCGCTTACGATGACCTCGAGCCATCGCTTGTCCTTCTCCGTCTGCGCTTTCTCCAGCAGCAGGGAGCTGTAGCTCAGAACAGCGGTCAGGGGATTGTTTATCTCGTGGGCGATGCCCGCCGAAAGCTGGCCGAGGGAGGCCAGCTTGACCGAGCGCACAAGCTTCAAATGCGTTTCATCCTGTATGCGCATGTAGATGTCTTCAAACGTCGCCCCGACCTCCCTCCCTGGGCCGAGGCTCGGCCTCGGGCTGCCCGGTTCCCCGTCCCCGCCCTCTTCCCGCCCGTGAGCGATGCTGTCGTACATCAGGAGCTCATGGTAGGCGATTTGCCTGTCGAGGTTCTTCACCATGTTGTTGAGGGACCTGGCAAGCCAGCCGAACTCGTCCTTTCTGTAAACCGGGATTTCCCTGTCGAAATCATCCCTCGAGATGCTCCTGATGCCGTTCAGGAGGGCGTTGATGGGCCTGATGTAGTAATGGAAGAGCGTCGCGGTCAGAATGGCCATGATCAGGAGGAAGAAAGCCGCGCTGAACATGGCGAGATGGCGCCTCTTGGCCGCGATCCTGTCATCAGCCTCCTTCAGCGGCATGGTGATTTCGAAGACGCCGAGCACGCGCCGGCCATCGGAATGGGATTCATGGCATCGGCCGCCGCAGCCCTCTTCGTTGAGGGCGGCGTAGTAGAAGCGCGCTTCCCTGCCGGCTCCCGTTTCCGACGGCGCGACACGGACCAGCCTCTCGTCCTTGGCATTCTGCGGGGCATCGGCGCCAGCATGGCACACGGCGCAGCGGTCCGAGCCGCGCTCGAGCTTCTTCCCCTCCTCGCCCGCCACCGTCGTCCTTTTCGTGATGCCCTCCTTGTCGAAGATCCTGATGGCGCCGACGTCCCTGTTGTTCCTGACGATGTCGTCGATCGTCGCCTGTATGTCAGGCTTGTCCTTTTCAAGCATGTGAATTTTTGTAATGAGCCTGACCATATCGGCCATGTTGTCCATTTCCACCAGGACCTCGCGATCGAGCTGCTGCTCCTGCAGCCGGGAAGCGTACCAGTTGCCGATCCCCAGAAGAAGGATCAGCGAAACCCCGATAAAGACGAAGAGGCGAAAACCCAGGCTGCGATAGAAGGGTTTTAATATTTTATACGGCTCAAACAATGATTCACATCTTTTCAACGCGAACGGCGCACACCTTGAACTCCGGAATCTTGGCGATCGGGTCCAGGGCGTCGTTCGTGAGACGGTTGATCGGCGCCTCCCTGAAATGGAACGTGGTGAACACCTCGCCCCCGGCGACGCTGTCCGTCAACCGGACCCTAATATCTATCTGCCCCCTGCGCGAGGAGAGCCTGGCCCAGTCGCCGTCCGAAAGCCCGAGCGCGGCCGCGTCCCGCGGATTGATGTCCAGCAGCGGGATCGGCGCCAGGGTGCTGAGGCTTCGGCACCTGCGGGTCATGGTCCCCGTGTGGTAATGGAACTGTATCCTTCCCGTCGTGAGCACCAGCGGGTAGTCCCCGTCGGGCAGCTCGGACGGCGGCTTGAACGACACGGCCGTAAGGAGGCCTTTGCCTCTCGGGAAACGCTCTTCATGAAGATACCGGGTGCCCGGATGATCGATGTCAGTACAGGGCCACTGGATCCCTCCCTCTCTTTCTATTTTCGTGTAGGTTATCCCGGCATAGGAGGGAGTGACGCGACGGATCTCGTTGAAAACCTGCTGCGGCGTGGAGAAATCCATCGGGCTTCCCATCAGCTGGGATACCCTCTGCAGGATGCGCCAGTCGGGAAAGCAGTTGCCCACCGGGCTGATCGCCGCCCGCACCATCTGAACGCGACGCTCCGAATTGGTGAACGTCCCGTCTTTCTCGGCCCATGTAGCGGCGGGAAGCACAACGTCGGCAAATCCGGCGGTCTCCGTTGGAAAGATGTCCTGAACAACGAGAAATTCGATCTTTTCGAGCGCTTCCTCCACGTGGCTCGCGTTGGCGTCGGACAGGGCGGGGTTCTCCCCCATGATATACATGCCCCTGATCCCGCCTTTGAGTATCGAGGGAATCATCTCCGTCATCGTCAACCCGGGCCTGCCGGGAAGCGAGTCGGCTCCCCACGTCTCAGCGATCCTGCTTCGCGCCTCCGGGTCGGCGACCGGCTGGTAGCCGGGGAAAACGTTCGGCAGCGCACCCATGTCGCATGCGCCCTGGACATTGTTCTGACCGCGCAGCGGGTTCACGCCCGTGGCGTATTTCCCAACATTCCCCGTGATCATGGCCAGATTCGCAATGGATTTTACATTGTCCGTGCCCGTTGTGTGCTGGGTGAGCCCCATGGCATAAAGGAAGGTCGTGCGGCCCGCCTTGCCGATAAGCTCGGCCACGTCCCGAATGTCCCGGGCGGGGATGCCGGTAATCTCCTCCGCGTATTCCGGGGGATACTTCTCGACCTCCGAGGAGAGTTCTTCGAAGCCTTCGCACCGCTGCGCTATGTACGCCCTGTCGTGGAGGCCCTTTTTTATTATCCAGTGCATCAGGCCGTTCAGCCAGGCCACATCGGTTCCCGGCCTGGGGCGAAGCCAGTAGTTGGCCTGGTCGACCAGGTCGATGCGCCGCGGATCGACAACGACCAGCCGCGATGTGCCCCGCTCGACGGCCCGCTTTATCCCGTGCGCCACGATCGGATGATTTTCCGTGGTGTTGGTCCCCGTGATCAGGATGACATCGGCCTTTTCGATCTCCTCAAAGGAATTGGTCATTGCCCCGCTCCCGAACACCGCGGCCAGACCGGCCACAGTCGTCGAGTGTCAGAGGCGGGCACAATGGTCCACGTTGTTGGTGCCGAAGACCTGCCTGACCAGCCGCTGGAAGAGGTAGTTTTCTTCATTGGTGCAGCGCGCGCTTGCGATGCCCGCGAGGGAGTCGGGCCCGTGCTCCTTTTTGATGCGCCGCAGCTCCCGCGCCACGCGGGTCAGGGCGTGCGTCCACGTGGCCTCTTCGAGAACCCCTTCCTCGTTGCGCACCAGCGGGCGCGAAAGCCGGTCCTCACTGTGGATGAAGGTATAGCCGAAACGCCCCTTGGAGCACAGGCGCCCCTTGTTCACTCCCACGCCGTCCCTGGTGGTGACCCCGACCACGCGGTCGTTTACGACGTTGAGGTCGAGCTGGCACCCGACCCCGCAGTACACACAAGTCGTCTGGACTCTCTTCGTCTCCCACGGCTTTCCCTTCACGCCGCCCATCCGTTCTTCGATGGCGTTGACGGGGCACATGCGCATGCATTCCCCGCAGGAAATGCAGCGCGAGGCCGCGTCCCCGCCTGTCATGACCGGACGTATCAGCGCTTTTACGCCGGCTCCTTCCATGGTGATGGCGCCCAGGCCGCGGATTTCCGTGCATACCTTGACGCATCTTCCGCACAGTATGCAGCGCTGCGGATGATAGTCCAGGATCGGCGTTGAAAAGGGCTTCCAGGGGAAATCCTCGGTCCGTACCTGGTATTCGATCAGTCCGGTCAGCGCAAGGTCGTATTCATAGGCCAGGTCCTGAAGCCGGCAATCCCCGTTTTTCGGACATGGAGCGCAGTTCAGCGGGTGATGGGCGAGTATCATCTTGATGACCTCGCGCCTGAGTTTGAACAGCCGCTCCGAGCGGGTGATGACGCGCATCCCTTCCAGGACCTCCGTGTCGCAGGCGGCGGCAGGGCGGTCGACCCCGGCGATTTCAACGAAGCAGACCCTGCACGAGCCGATCGGGGAAAGGGCGGGATGGTAGCAGAGCGTAGGGATCGGGATGCCGGCGGAGCGGGCTGCGTCCAGAATGGTCGAACCGGCGGGCACGGAAAGCTCCTGATCGTCCACGACCATGGTCACCATGGGTTTCTCCTGGTTCCGTTCTTTCATTGAGGAGCCGCCAAAAAAATTTTTCGACTTCTGGGCGCCGATACCGGGCCCCGCCTTGCGGGCGCGCCTTGCCAGGACAGCCCGCCGGGCAAGCCGGGGCGCCTCGGCGCCCAGAAGAAGCTATTGAATATTTTGTCAGAATTAACCATGAAATCTCGAAATAATTTCTGGGCGACTCCTTAGATCATCGCTCCGTCACGAACATTGCGATGCGGCAGCACCTCAGGCAGCGTTCCGCTTCCCGGATGGCCTCCTCGGGCTTGTACCCCGTCTCGATCTCCTGAAAGTCCGCGATCCTCTCCTCTACGGGCCGCACATCGAGGTGCTGTCTGAATTTCATCCCCACGCGGTCCATCGCCGACTTTGTAAGGTTCATGGCACTTAAAAGACGGAACATGCGCTCATGCTCGGGCATGCTCATCTTTCCGCCGCGCAGGTACTGGTCCATGCAATGGGCCGCGTGCAGCCCATGGCCCATGGCATCGATCAGCGCCTTCGGCCCGCTGACGCTGTCCCCGCCGGCGAACACCCCGTCCTGGCTGGTCATCATGCTTTCCTCGTCCACCGCGATCGTCCCCCATCGCGTCGTCTTGATCGGAAAATCGTCCGTGAACAGGGTGAAGTCCGCGGCCTGGCCGATGGCGGGGATGACAATATCACAGTCCAACGGGAAATCCGATCCCTCCATGGCCACGGGCCGCCTGCGGCCCGAGGCATCGATGTCTCCGAGCTTCATCCGGACGCATGTCAGCCCCGTCACGCGTCCTTCCTCGATCTCCAGCCGAACCGGGTGCGTCAGAAAATCGAACGCCACCCCCTCCTGCTTTGCCGCGGCGACCTCCTCCTCTTCTGCAGGCATCTCCGTCTCTGTTCGGCGGTAGACCACCCGCACATCCGGATATCCAAGCCGCTTCGCGCTCCGGGCGCAGTCCATGGCCACGTTGCCGCCCCCGATGATGACCACGCGGCTCCCCTCGGGCCGGATGAACTCGCCCCGATGATGCAGAAGGTTGATCTCTCTCAGGAATTTAACGCCCGGTACGTACCCCGACGGTTTCTCCTCCTCGCCGGCCATCCCGATGTTTTTGCTCACATGGGCCCCGATTCCGACAAGCACGGCGTCATAGTCCCGCCGCAGGTCGCGAAGAGACCGGTCGCGGCCTATGCGCACCCCATAGTGAAACCTGACCCCGGTTCCCTCGATGCGCCTGACCTCGGCGCTTATCACTTCCCTCGGAAGCCTGTAGTCGGGTATGCCGACGGCGCTCATGCCGCCGGGCTCGCTCAGTTCCTCGAAAACATCCACCCCGTAGCCCTTCTGCTTGAGATGGAAAGCGGCCGTAAGCCCGCACGGTCCGGCGCCTATCACCGCCACGGTCTTGTCGCTGGTGTCCGGCGCAGCCTCCGGCCGTTTTGAGCGCGTGGCGGCGTAGGAGAGTATCTGATCGTTGACAAATCGCTTCAAGTGCTTGATGGAGACGGGATCGTCGAGCTCGGCGCGCCGGCATGTGAGCTCACAGGGCCTCACACAGACCCTCCCGCAGATGCCCGCAAGAGGGTTCCTTCGCGCGATGATGGACAGGCTTTCGTAGTAATTGCCGCTGCGTATTGCATCGATGTAGCTTGGGATGTCCAGGTGAGCCGGGCAGGCCTCGGCGCAGGGGGACGTGACGATTGCATGGTATCGCAAGGCCCCGCTCCGCTCCCTCGAGCCCCCGGTCACGGCCTCCCGGAGCGCTTCCGGCATCAGGTCCATCAGTTTCAACAGGGGGACCATCGACGTATGGCCAAGCTCGCACATGGAAGCATCCCGGATCGCCCGGGCCAGAGCGCCGATCAATTCAAGGTCTTCCATGCGTCCCCGGCCTTCTATTATGCCGCGCAGCTTGTCCGCGATTATCCTGGTGCCCACCCTGCATGGAGTGCAGTTGCCGCAGCTTTCTTCCTGGGCCTTCTCCACGTACGCCCTCATCATTTCGATCACGGGCACGTTTTCGTCAAAGATGAAAAAACCGTCCCATCCAATAAAGGCCATGATGCGGTTGCCGCTCTCAAACTCGACGGGAAAGGAGAAACGATCCGTCGATGGGGGCTGACCGGGGCCGCGGTTGTCGAGGACCGTGTCCTGCCAGCATCCAATAATAACGCCTGTCATTATCGATTCTCTCCCTCGCGCGGCCCAGGAGTCGGAAAAAAATAAGTTTTTTCCGGCGACTCAGTCTACCATATCTCCCTTTCGAGCCTTTTTATGAGAACCCACATCTGTTTCTCGGTGAGCTTCCCGACGTTTTTTTCGATCCACTTGACGTCCCCCGAGGTGATGGCGCTTTTCGCCTCCGGGCTGATTTTGTATTCCTTCAGCGCCTCGAAACCCTCGACGTAGAGCCGATCGAAGAAATCCGGATCGTCGGCGGTCCTGTCCAGTATCTCCAGCACCAGCGTTTCCCTGATCGTCTTTTTGGGGTCCTTCCTGCCGATGGCCGTCAGGATGGCTTCGCGAAATTCCTCGGCCGTGAACGGCTTGGGGAGGTAGTCGTAAGCCCCCAGCTTCATGAATTTTCGCGCCGTCTCGATGGACGGGTAGCCTGTTATCACGACCACGATGAGTTGAAGGTTGTTCTTGCGCAGCCGTTGAACCACCTCCACGCCGTTGAGCTCCGGCATCATGATATCCGTCACGAAAAGATCGATATCCCCGGTGCCGGCGATGGCAAAGCACTCCTCCACAGAGGTCGTCGTGATGACCTCGAGCCCGGTGCCTTCCAGGTTGGCCTTGCAGGTCTCCAGGATCACCTGTTCGTCGTCCAGGATCAACACCTTTTTGTTCTGTTTTTCTTCAGCCATTATTCTCCTCCCTGTTTCCGGTTTTCATGCCGGTGCCGGCGAATGAGGGGATAGTCGAGAGACGCATTGAAAAGAAAGTTTCGCGCTGCGCCAAGAGAGCACATCCCTACGGGATTTTTATTACATATAATATATTAACCCAGGTTCATGGATCACGTCAATACGCAAGATTGAGGGGGTAAGGACTTTCAATGGTAAACATTCGGTAAACCCGTGCCCGTGCCTGCGTGCGTGCCCGAAAGGAGCAAACAATGAACAGTTTTGACCATGAGAAGCTCGATGTCTATCAGGCGGCTATCGACTTCTAAGCTCTGGCGATTCGGGCACGGGCACGTAGAAATAAGAAACGGGTTTACCGAATATTTACTTTCAAAGGGCCTTTTCCCCCTTTTGTTTCCAGCCTCTGCCCACCGAATTCTTTCTGCCAAAACCCATGGAAACAGCCTTGCGCGTCGAAGTCAAGACCTTTCACGCCTGTGGGTGCGATTGGAATCAGTTGCTTTACGGGCGACTGAAGTCGCCCCTACCCGGAGGGGGTCTCACGCCTATTGACAGCAGCAACCCGACATGAGATTTTATCCGTGGAATATCATGCCTTCCCTTAAAAAAAGCTTCACGGCCATGGCCGCCTGGTCGGCAGCCTTCGGCCTCCTGCAGGCGATCCTGCACGCGATCGTTCTCGCCGTGTTCGGGCTATCCGATGTGGCGCCGCCCACCTTCCTGATGGTCGCCGCCGGCATCCCCGGCCAGTGCGTCACGGGCCTTGTCCTGGCGCTGCCCCTCTGGGCAATAAAAAACCGCCTGCTCAAAGCAGCCGCCTTTCTCCCCACTGTTGCCATTACAATTTTCAACATGTTCGCTTTTCACTACGAGGCCGTGTTCGGGTTTCTCCCGGGAGGCAGCGTTCTTTACTACCTGGGCGAGATAAAAACCATTAAAACCTCGCTGGTCAGCCAGGCCCCCGCGGCATGGATACTGGGAGAGCTTCTCGCAGCGTCCGCCGTCATGGCGGCCCTGACCTGGCTGCTGCAAGGCCCGCTGAAAAACAGGCTTCGTGCCGGCAGCCGGGCTTTGGGCGCAAGCACCGTGCTTCTCGGCGCCGCCCTTGCATTCACGCTGACGGCTCACCTTTTCCCCGCCCTTTTAGAGGAGCCCTGCAGCTCGCATTCCCGCATACCCCTGGCAGGGTTCCTGCAGAGCCTCGGGAGAAAAAACAGCGCAGTCGTTGAAAAGAGCATCGACCCCGAGGATATCCGGTATTTCCAGAAGGGTCTCGGCCATCGCGAAGCTTTCGGCGGCGCGGACCCGCAGTACCCTCTCTGCGGGGCCGGCCCTCGAGACCCCGGGCGCGGCGGCAACGACCGCAGCGTTGTCCTTATCATCCTGGAAGGCCTGGGGACCGCCGAAGTTTTCCTGGACGTGGACGGAAAGCCCCTCATGCCCAACCTGCGCGCCATGGCCTCGGACGAGCTGTGGTTCACGAATTTTTACGCGACCGGGACCCAGAGCTGCCAGTGCCTTCCCGCCATTTTCTCGGGCTTGCCCGGACAGACGTCCATCCTGCTGTGGGAAAAGCCTCTCCCCAGGTTCGGCGGGTTCCCCCGGCTGCTCAAGAAAAAAGGGTACAGCACCGCCTATTTTCACGGCGGGGATCTTTCCTTCGAGCAGCAGCGCGCGTTTCTCATGATGGTCGGGTTCGAGAAGATTTATGAATTCGACGAAAAGCTCGGCAAGCCTGTTTACGGGTGGGGCTATTCGGACCGCGAGATGTTCGCCTGGCTGCGAACATGGATCGAGCTGCACCGCTCGCAGCATGCCGAAGAACCTTTTCTGGCGTCGCTCTACACCCTGACCTCCCACTACCCGTTCGAGCTTCCCGGCGATCACGAAAAGGTCATTGCCGAGGACGTCAAGTTCGGGGATTTTTATGAAACCCTGCGCTTTCTCGACGACCAGCTGGGTGAGTTTTACGCGTGGTTCGAAGAGCATGAGGCCCCACGTGGAACCAGGCTGGTGATCACGAGCGACCACGCTCCCCTGCCCGTCAACAGGGAGTCGCTGAAGACGGGCGGCCTTCTTCGCTTCGACGTTCCCCTGGTTATCGGCGGGTTGGATGATGAAGAGCGGGCGTCATGGCAGGCCCTGACGCATCGCTATGGCGGGCATCATGACATGCCCGCCACCATACTCGATCTCCTGGACCTCTCGCCCGGCCCCTGTGACCAGGGCATCTCCCTGCTCTCTCCCGGGGAAACGTGGCCCGACGAACGATTCGTTTACGGGGTAGGCGGCAAGGAGCTTTCCCAGATCTACCTGTGGACGGCGGAAACCGAAATCCTCGCGGACACCGGCCGGGAAGACATTCTCGTCCTGTCGGCGCCCGAAGCCGGTCCGAAGGGCAAAAGCCTCCTGAAAGAAGCTTCGCGCTTCATCACCCTGATTCGTCCCCTGAATGATTACCTGGCTGAAAGGAATGCGTTCTTTCCGCCCGTCGAATCGATCCAGTAGCACGGGAAGGGCGGCTTTAGCCGCCCGAGTAGCTGCACGCCCTCGGCGTGCCCATAGTACAACGGGAGGCTGAAGAGGCTGTGTCGCAATTGCAGCTGCGCCCCCTCGGGGCGCCACGTACAGGCACGGCAAGCTTGTCCCGAGCGAAAGCGAGGGAGCAGCGCTCGCGTGCAGCACCACTATGTTGCATGACACCCGTCGGTCATAGGGGTTGCGACACAGCCTCTGAAGCCTCCCCTGCCCTTTGCAGTTGAAAACCCGTGATTTTATTGTCATGGCCGCCTGACGCGGGCGACGATTTCGCTCCACGCGGTTCCATCGCCGAGCTGTCCGAAGCCGCCCCAGCCCCAGCACATCAGGTTCCCGCCGGCTTTCAGGCCGCAGGTGTGATTCCAGCCTGCCGTGACGCTCGACCAATCCGTGTCCTCGCCCACGCTCACGGGCGCGGTCTTGAACTCCAGCGTGCCGTCGCCCAGCTGCCCGAGCTCATTGGCCCCCCAGCACCGCAGCGTCCCGTCTTCCTTTATCGCGCAGGTGTGGGCCTCGCCGCCCGTCACCGAGTTCCAGTCCGTGTCCTCTCCCACCTGCGCCGGGCTGCTCGCGTCGTCGGTCGAACCGTGCCCAAGCTGCCCTATCCTGTTGCTGCCCCAGCACCAAAGGGTCCCCCCGGTCCTGACGCCGCAGGAGTGAAACGCGCCCGCCCCGATCGACGCCCAGTCCGTGTCGGAACCCGCCTGCACGGGCAGGCTTCCGGGCCCGGTGGTACCGTCGCCGAGCTGGCCGTAGTCATTGGCTCCCCAGCACCACGCTGTCCCGTCCTCTTTGAGGCCGCATGTGTGGTTGAAGCCCGCGGCCGCGATGGCCCAGCCGCCGCCGTCTCCCACCTGCCCCGGCGCCGCGGCAGCCTCGTTCGTCCCGTCTCCCAGCTGGCCGTAATAATTATCACCCCAGCACCACAGCGTGCCGCCGCCCCGAATACCGCAGGCATGGTTCCAGCCGCCGCTGACCGAGAGCCAGTCTGTTTCCGCTCCCACTCTGACCGGAGAATACCTGTCCTCTCCCGTACCGTCGCCGAGCTGGCCATAGTAGTTGTCTCCCCAGCACCACAGCTCCCCGCCCGACTCTATCCCGCAGTTGAACGACCCGCCCGAGGCAACGGACCTCCAGTCCGTGCCCGAACCGGCCTGCACGGGAATCTTTGCGTGGGCCCCGCTCTCATCGCCAACCTGGCCGAACCAGTTATTGCCCCAGCAAAGCAGCGCCCCGTCGGACCTCACGCCGCACGTGTGGGATTCGCCCCCTCCAGCGGACCGCCAGCTGTCGCCCGCGCCGACCTGCGTGGGAACATCCTTGTTCGGGAGCGTGCCGTTGCCCAGCTGGCCGAACCCGTTCCATCCCCAGCAGTGAGCCGTGCCGTCGGATTTCATGGCGCAGGTGTGCACCTCGCCCGGGGAAACCGAAACCCAGTCCCGCCCGTCGCCCACCCTCGCCGGAAAACCCCTGTCCTGGATGGTTTCGTCACCTAGCTGGCCGAAACTATTCGCGCCCCAGCACCACAGCGAGCCCTCGGACTTCAGTCCGCAGGCGTGCCAGCTGCCGCCTTCCGCCCTTTCCCAGTCGGTGCCTTCACCAACGCGCAACGGGTATTCCCTGCTTACCGTGGAGCCGTCCCCGAGCTGGCCGCTCTCATTGCTCCCCCAGCACCACAGGGTCCCGTCCACCCTGGCGGCGCACGTGAACAGGCCTCCGCAGCCAACGGACGACCATGTTGCTTCCGTGCTGATTCGCCCCGGGCTGCTCAGATCCTCGAACGTGCCGTTGCCCAGCTGCCCTGACGCGTTGCCGCCCCAGCACCACAGGGTCCTGTCGGACCTGACCGCGCATGCATGTTCCCAGCCCCCGGAAACCTGGGCCCAATCCGTTTCCTCCCCGACCTGCACCGGACTGAGGCTTCCCTCGAACGTCCCGTCCCCGAGCTGTCCGTACAAATTGTCGCCCCAGCAAAGCAGCGCCCCCCCCTGTTTGACGGCGCATGAAAAACCCTCGCCTGCCGCGACCAGCGCCCAGTCGGAGTCAGAGCCGACCCGGACGGGTGCAGGGGAGCTCTCCCCTGTCCCGTCTCCGAGCTGGCCGTACCTGTTGTCCCCCCAGCACCACAACGTGGCATCGGTCCTGATCCCGCAGGTGTGGTACCACCCGCCGGCCAACGAAACCCAGCCCGCGTCGTCCCCGATCCTCGACGGCGTGCCCCGGTCCTCATTCGTCCCGTCACCCAGCTGTCCGTAGGTGTTGTCCCCCCAGCACCACAGCGTTCCGTCCGGAGCCACGGCGCAGGCGTGGTTGTAGCCCGAGACAGCGGCGATCCAGTCGCCGTCCGGCGACGGGTCGTCCTCGTCGGCGACATCCCCGTCATCCTGCCCGTCGACCGCCACATCCCCGTCCGCGGCTGCATCGTCGCTCCCATTCTCCCCGCCGCAGCCCGCCGCACCGGTGAAAACGAGAGCCAGGGCGGCGGCAACGCGGCAAAGGAGATTTTGGGGGACCACATGCATTTTAGGTCAATCGCCTCCCTCTTCCATGTCCTTCAAAACGGCCGGAATGAAATCGAGCACGGACGAGGCCGTAAGGCCGCGCTCTCCCGTCTCGCCCTTTGCCCTGTCCGCAGCAGCGCCATGGATGAAGACGGACAGGCAGGTGGAACCGAGAGGGGAAAAGCCCTGCCCGCAGAATGAGGGAATCATCCCGGCCAGCACGTCGCCCATGCCGCCGCTCGCCATGCCGGGGTTTCCCGTGGTGTTGACGAACACTTTCCCGTCGGGGCAGGCGATGACGGTCCTTGCGCCTTTCAGCACCACGGTGGCCTCCGTCTCCAGGGCGCAGTCGCGGGCCACGGTGATCCTGTCCGCCTGTACATCGCCTGTTTTCATTCCCTTAAGCCGCGCCATCTCGCCCGGGTGGGGCGTCAGGATAATCGGGCAGTGCTTGCCGGCCAGCCTGTCCGCGTGGCGCGCCAGCAGGGTCAGGCCGTCGGCGTCAATCACGAGCGGCACCTTGCACGCATCGAGGCAGGCAAGCAGTGTTTTTTCCATGTCCTCGTCGAGCCCGCACCCCGGGCCGAACGCCACGGCATCCTTTCCTTCCAAAAGCCGCACGACGGTTTTCGGCTTCCCCGGATTAACCGGCTCCATCATCACTTCCATGGGCTTGGCCGCTTCAACGCTCGAAGCAATGCTTTCCCTCGCCGCTATGGTGACGAGCCCGGCGCCGGTTCTCAGGGCGCCCGCAGAAGCCATGAGCGCGGCCCCGGTTTTTCCCGTGGAGCCCGCGATGATAAGCACGTGACCGAAGTTGCCCTTGTGCGCGTCGGGCCGGCGCGCTCCGACCCAATGCCGCAGCATCTCCCTGTCGATAATCTCGCCGTCGTAACCCGTCTTTTCCAGGATCTCTTCAGGGGCCCCGATATCGACGATGAAAACCTCACCCGCAAGCCCGGCGCCCGGATAAACGACCAGGCCTCTTTTCATGCAGGCAAAGGTCGCGGTCTTGGCCGCCTTGACGCTTGCGCCCAGCGGATACCCCGTGTTGGAGTCCACGCCTGACGGCAGGTCCAGCGCAATCACGCGCGCGCCCGAGGCGTTGATGATCTCGATGGCACGCTTGTAGCGCCCTGTCACCTTCCTGTCCAGGCCGGTCCCGAAAATTGCGTCCACAACAAGAGCCCTGCCTTCCAGCGCCCCGGCCAGCCCCTCCACCTCCTCGCTTCCCGGCATGTGCTCGACCCTGCCGCCCATGCTCACGAGAATCTCGAAGTTCGTCTTTGCGTCGCCTTTCAGCTTTTCCCTGCGGCCCAGGAAGAAAACGACCGTCTCGCGGCCCAGGTTGATAAGGTGCCTGGCCACAACGAACCCGTCCCCCCCGTTATTGCCCTGGCCCGCCACGATGGCCACGCTCCCCTCGACTCCCCGGACGTCATCCATGATGATCCTTGCCGCGCCGGCGCCCGCATTCTCCATCAGAACGGCGCCTGCAATCCCGTATTCATTCATGGCCCGCTTGTCATATTCCTGGATCTGCTGCCTTGTAACGAAAATCATTTTAATCCCCTGTTTTTCGAGTCAGCGCCTTCGGCGCAACACGTAGTGCGGGGCTTTACGCCCCGCTCAGGCGGCCCTGAAGGGCCGCACTGCGGGCTATCTGGAAGCTCATGTCACGCCTGAAATGGCATCCCTCATCTCCCGTACCGCCCGCTCCATGCCCACGATCACGGCCCTGGAAACAATTGAATGACCGATGCTGAACTCCTCGATACCCCCGATGCCGGCTACGGCCTTCACGTTTTCGTAATCGAGGCCGTGGCCCACGGCCACCCCGAGACCGAGGCTCGATGCGAACGCAACGGCCCAGGCGAGCTTTTCGAGCTCTTTTTCACGCTCCGCCCCCGTGGCGAGGGTGTACGGCCCCGTGTGCAGCTCAACCCTGTCCGCCCCCAGCCGGGCGGATTTCCTGAGCACGCCCTCGTCGCAGTCGACAAAAAGGCTCACGCGCAAACCCCCGTCTTTCAATGTCCTGATCTTCGAGGCCGTTACAAGGTCGTCGCCCCCTTCGATGAAAAGCCCCCTCTCCGTTGTCTGCTCCTGCCTTTTCTCGGGGACGAGCGTCGATGTATGGGGGCGCGCCTTCAGGGCAATGCCGATCATTTCATCGGTGGCCGCCATTTCCATGTTCAGGGGAACATTGATGGCGCCCTTGACGCTGAAGAGGTCCTGATCGTTGATGTGTCTTCTGTCTTCGCGAAGATGGACGGTTATGCCGTCGGCTCCCCCCCTGACGGCCAGTCCCGCCGCTTCGACGGGGCTGGGACAGGCCGTGCCGCGCGCCTGGCGCAGCGTGGCCACGTGATCGACGTTGACGTGCAGTTTCATGTCGACTTTATCTCACCGTTCAATTTAACGGCACGCCGGCCCTGTCCCGGGCGAAAGCGAGGGAGCCGCGCTGCGTGCAGCTGCAACCCGTATGTTTTACCCCTCCATGATCTGCGTTTCTTTTTCGCTGATCATCCTGTCAAGCTCCATAACCCCCTCATCCGTTATCTCCTGCACCTTCTTCGACGCTTTCTTGCTTTCATCCTCCGAAATGTCCCCGTCTTTCTCCATCTCCTTGAGCATTTCATTGGAATCACGCCTCGAGTTCCTGATCGACACCTTGTGCCCCTCGCCGGACCGCTTCAGCAGCTTGACGATCTCTATCCTTCTCTCCTCGGTGAGGGGGGGAATGGGAATCCTGATGATTTCACCGTCACTGTTCGGCGTCAGCCCCAGGTTGGCCGCCATGATGGCTTTTTCGATTTCCGGCGCCAGGTTTTTATCCCATGGACGGATAACGATCAGCCGCGGCTCGGGTGTCGAGAGACTCGAGCACTGGGCCAGCGGGGTCGATGTTCCATAGTAGTTGACCTTCACCGAATCCAGGATTGCCGTAGAGGCCCTCCCGGTTCTGGCTCTCGCAAGCTCCCGTTTCATCGAATCTTTCGCCTTTTCCACGGCGCTTCTCATTTCCTTGAACACATCATCGGAATCCATTCTTGCCTCCCGTATTTTTTTCCTCTCGCCGCTTGCGTGCCCGCACGCAAGCAACGAATCTATATTTGAAGTATTATAGGGAGTTGCGGCATGAAATCAAGATTATTTAGTCGTTAGTCGCCAGTTGTTGGTCGCTGGTTCCGCCGCCAGATGTCGCTCATCGGTAAGTTATTGTTTTGAGATGATCAGTACACGAGGGTGCCTATCCTCTCGCCCCTGATCACCTTCAGGATGCTGCCCTCCCGCAGGGCATTGAACACGATGATGGGAAGCCTTTGCTGCATGCAGAGGGCAAAGGCCGTCGCGTCCATGACGCCCAGCTTTTTCTCCAGGGCTTCCTCGAAACGCAGCTTTTCGAAAAACACGGCGTCCTTGTTCCTTACGGGGTCCTTGTCATAGATACCGTCGACTTTTGTGCCTTTCAGCACGGCCTCCGCGTCGATTTCAGATGCTCTCAGGGCCGCCGCGGTATCCGTGCTGAAGAACGGGTTCCCGGTGCCGCCCGCGAACACGACAACCCTGCCCTTCTCGAGGTGCTTCAAGGCCCTGTCCCGTACAAAAGGCTCGGCCACGCCCGGCCTTATCTCGAATGAAGTCTGGGTCCTGCAGTCGACGCCGGAGCTTTTCAGGGCGTCCTGGAGGGCCAGGGCGTTGATAATGGTGGAGAGCATCCCCATGGTGTCCGCCGTCAGCCTGCTGATCGTCTCGTCTTTGAGCGAAGCTCCCCTGAAGAAATTTCCGCCCCCCACGACAATGGACAGCTGGATATCAGGAAGAGCTTCTTTCAGGCCGGCGATTTCCCGGGCCGTTTTTTTTACGGCATCCGGGTCGATCCCGAATTTGCCGGCCCCTCCGAGAAGCTCTCCGGAAATTTTAAGCAGGCATCTGTGAAGAGGAAACTGCATGGACGGCCGGGACAAATCGACTCACTTTTCGCCAAGGCTGTAGCGCACAAAACGTCGGATCTGGATATTCTCGCCCGTCTTCGCTATGAGCT
>JBDRLK010000475.1:0-5603 GCA_043813155.1 Pseudomonadota bacterium
CGAGGAGCTGGCGCGGGAGAGGGCCATGCAGGAGTTTCCTCCCGGGTTTCAGAAGGATTGCATACGCAACCTGCTGAGGAGGGGAGGCTTCAAACCGACGGGGCGGAACAAGCCCGCGAGC
The DNA here is from genome assembly GCA_043813155.1 of Pseudomonadota bacterium. Classification (GTDB taxonomy): domain Bacteria; phylum Myxococcota_A; class Polyangia; order DRWM01; family DRWM01; genus JBDRLK01. The sequence goes on from JBDRLK010000475.1 coordinate 122, forward strand.
GAGTATCTTGTGCGTGCAACGTCGGAGGCGAGGTTTCCGCGCATCAACAACCTCGTGGACATCAATAATTATATTTCGCTTCTTTCAGGCCTTCCGGCAAGCATCCTGGATCTGGATGTCACGGGAAGGCAGATCGAGCTCAGGACGGGCAGGCCGGGCGAGAATTATGTTTTCAATGCGTCGGGACAGGTCATCGACCTGAAAGGCCTCCTGTGTGTCTGCAGGTTGAAGGGGACCCCGCTGGGCAACCCGGTCAAGGATTCGATGGAAGGCAAGGTCATAGAATCGACGTCGCGCGTGATCCTGGTCATATATTCTTCGGCCGAGTGCGTGCCCAGGGAAAACCTGGAAGGCTTCCTGGAGCTTGCGGCATCCATGCTCGAAAAATATGCGCAGGCCGGGAGCACGGAAACAATCATCGTGTAGAAGGCCATGGAAACCATTTTCGAAACGCCGATTTTCAGCCTCGTACGCGAGACGGTCGGGGATGCGACGGTTCTTCGCATCCAGGCTCCCGAGTGGGTCAACATCATGGCCCTGGACGACCTGGACAGGCTCCTCCTCATAAGGCAGTGGAGGCACGGGATCAAAGAGGTTACGCTCGAAATACCGGGAGGCCTGGTCGACGAGACGGATAAAACGCCGCTGGAGGCGGCCCAAAGAGAGCTCATGGAGGAAACCGGCTACTCGAGCACGGATTGGGAAGAGCTTGGCTGGGTGCACGCCAACCCGGCCTACCAGAACAACCGATGCATTTTTTTCATTGCCAGGAACGCGAAAAAAACAGGAGAAACGGCGTTCGACGAGGGCGAGGAAATCCTCTCCACGGAATTTTTGCCGCTGCAGGAAGTTTACGAGAAAATTCGCACCTCCGAGATTTCGAATTCAATGGTCGTGGCGGCTCTCGGGCATTACGTGATGAAGCGGCTCGTGAAATGAAGAAACACGGCAGATACTCGCTTCTTCTGATCAGTCCCAGGCATGCCTACAGGAACATGTGGACCCTGAAGGAAGTGGGGCATCTCGTGGACAAGAAAGTTACGTCCTACCCGCTCGCCCTGCCCACGATCGCGGCCATGACGCCCGATCACTACGACATCAGGCTGGTCGACGAGGAAATGGAGCCCGTGCCGTTTGATGAAAAACCGGATCTCGTGGGCATCTCGTCGATGGTAACGAACACCGGGAGGGCCTATGAGATCGCGGACAGGTTTCGGGAGCGGGGCGCTGCCGTTGTCATGGGCGGCCCGCACACGACGCTCCGGTCCAAGGAATCGCTGGACCACGCCGACAGCGTTGTCGTGGGCGAGGCCGAAGGCCTGTGGGAAGTCCTGCTCGAGGATTTTGAAAACAATCGCCTCGAGACCATGTACAAGGCGAAGAAGCGTGTAAGCCTGGGAAGAGTTCCGATCCCCCGATGGGACCTTGTCGACACCGGGCAGGTCTTGAGCCTCAACGTCCAGATTTCCCGCGGATGCCCCAACGCGTGCGAGTTCTGCTGCGTGACGAGGATGTTCGGCAGCAGGCAGAGGTATCGCGACATCGACAACGTCGTCGAGGAGCTCAAGGCCCTTCCCCTCAAGCAGGTGGCGTTTGTGGACGACAATTTCACGGCGGACAAAGACTATGTCAGGGACCTGATGCGGCGCATGAAGCCCATGGGCATTTCCTGGACCTGCCTGGCGGGAGTGGACGTGTCGAACGACCGGGAGCTTCTGCGGGACATGGCGGACGCGGGATGCAATTCCATCCTCCTGGGCTTTGAATCCCTCAATCAGCAGAGCCTCTCGGAGGCGCGCAAGTCCCAGAACCGGATAGAGGATTACGAGCTTACCATACAGAGGATTCATCGCAGCGGCATTCACGTGATCGGCGCGTTCGTCGTGGGTTTCGACGCGGATACGCTGGAGGCCTTCGACCAGATCTTCGCGTTTGCGGACAGGAACAACATTTCCTACGTCATGCTGAACATGCTCACGGCCTTTCCGGGAACGGGGCTGTACAGGCGCATGAAAAAGCAGGGCAGGCTCTTCGACGTAAGCCCCGAGCTGCTCAACGGCATGTTCCCGTCATTTCGTTACAAGAACATGTCCGAAGTCGATATCTTCACCACGTATTTCGACACGCTCGAGAGGCTGTACGCCTTCAGGGACCTGCGCCGCAAGGCGCTCAATGTGCTCGGGACCGGCTGCTTCAGAAGGCGGAATGTGGGCGTGGGCGTTGCGGAGAAGATTGCGGGCGTGAGGTCGGTGTTCAGGGAGCTTCTCCTTACCAGGGACGGGGACAAGCGCAGGCTGCTGGCCGATCTCTTCCGGCTCGGGATGACGAATATCGTGACCATGGACGTTGTTTTCGAGTACCTTTTCTTTGTTACCGCGGCCAACAAGTACCTGGAGAATCTGGGGGATATCAAAAATGAGCTTCTCGGCAAGATTGCGCAATTTGACTAAGGAGCAGCGAAAAAATTATTTCGACTTCTGGACGCCGATACCGGGCCCCGCCTTGCGGGCGCGCCTTGCGCGGGGTCCCGTCCAGCTGCGCTATGCACCCCACGGAAGCCATTTCGCTTTTTCTCGATTTCTTGCTTCCGCGCTGACCCCGCCTCATTGCACCCCCTCCCTCCTCGGCGCAGTTCGACTACGCCTCCGTCGTGATGGGGACCGAAGCGCCTTGCTGGACGGGCGCCTCGACGCCCGGAAGAAGCTATTGCATAGTTTGCCGGAATTCACCATGAAATGTCGAAAAATTTTTTGGGCGACTCCTAAGATCTTCTCACCGCTGCGGGAAAAGAGTTTCCGGCGCGGCCCGCATTTTCGGCATGACATCATTTTCTATGTCCTCATGGCGATCGCCTCATGCGTGTGCGTCTGGCCATGGCTTTCCCTTTCCGTGATCCCGACGCAGGACAGCCCGGCGCACCTGGCCCTCGTCAGCGCCATGCGCCATCTCGGGGAGGAGGGCCATGTCCTGAACGAGGCGTTCACGTGGGGCCAGTTCCCGGCCCCGAACTCGCTGTATTACATCCTGGGCCTGGCGCTGGCGCCCTTGACCGGCCTCCTTGCCGCCGAGAGGATCATCACCGCCATTGTCCTGCTCAGCCTGCCCTGGAGCGTGTTCGCGTTTCTTGCGGCCTTTGAAAGGAACAGGTGGTTCAGCTTTCTTTCTTTTCCCCTCGCGGTGCAGTGGGTCTTCACGGAAGGCTTCATGGACTATTGCCTGGGCATACCTCTCGTTCTGCTGGCCCTCGCCCTGCAGCGCATCTACGTATCGGGCCGTTCGCGCCGGTGGGCGGCGGGGATCGGCCTTCTCGGCGCGGTCATCTTCATAACGCACGTGCAGACCTTCGCCACCTGGGCCGTTGGAGCGCTGATCCTTCATCTCATGACGTTGCGGCCGAGGCTCGGGCGCCATAATCGTTTTTTTCTCATTTCGGAATGCCTGCTCATGGCCGGGCCGGCCCTGCTCCTTCTCGGCCTGTGGATAGCCGGAAAAGGGGGGGAGCTCGTGGCGAAGATAAACCCGGCAGAGTTCGTGGTCGTGGGGCTCGATCACAAGCTGGAGCATTTCCTCGACAACACGATTCTCCTGCTCCACGGCACGGACGGCTCGGGAAAGATCGCCATGGCGTGGGTCATCACGGCGCTCGTGTGCTGGCTGGCCGTAAGGGTCGGGCCCGAGTCGTCAAAGGACGCGCAGGACACGGACCGCGCCGCGGGCCTGTTTCCGCACATATTTCTTCTTCTCATGCTGATCTTCTACGCCATCGCGCCCCAGAGCTTTGGATTGTACTACAACCTTTACACAAGGATGCCTTCGTTCATCCTGGTCCTCATCTCGATCATCATTGTCCCGCCCATGCCGCGAGACCGGCGAAGGCGCCGGCACATGCTCCTGGCCGTGCCCCTCCTGGCCTGCGTCCTTTACACGGCGGTCGTGTACCACGGCGCCCTGAAGACCTGGGAAAAATACACGGACGGGTTCTGGGAAGTCCTGTCCCATGCTCCCGGCCGGACGAGCCTGTGCTACTACCCGGAAGAGAGGGAAACAGGGTTTGCCTCTCTCACGTGGCGCCACCTCGGGCAGTACCACACGGTGGTCAACGAGGGGCTGACCTCGTTCACGTTCGCCAACCACCCGGGCAGGTTGATCGTGCAGAAGGAGCCGGGATACGATTTCGAATATGTAAAGTCCGATACTCTCAAGGACAAGCAGAGGATCAAGCCCTACGACCTGCTCCTGCAGGTCGGCACGACGCGCCTGGAAGAAAAAAAATACAAAAAGCGCTTCGCGCTGATCGCGCGCAAAAACCTCTGGAGCCTCTACCAGGTCACCATCAAATAGCTGCGCCCGTCATCCCCCGACCGCGGGCTCGAAAGTGAACGAATCGAAGAACAAGAGGCCCTCGGAGTTGCCCGGCGCCGCTGATTCGCGGCCCGCGAACATGAGCATGACGACCTCGTCCACGAAAAGGAAGACGCGCGCCATGCCGTTGATGGGCTTGCCCTTGAAATCTCCCCTGAAGGTTCCTTCCAGCCCCGGGAAACCGAGGTGAGATATTTCGCGGGAGCCGGTGAGCGTGCAGCCCACGTTGTCCACGGCGCCGCGCAGGGAGGACCGGAGGATTTCATCCTCGAATCCCGGCTTGGACGCCCTGGGCGTTTCGGGTATGGAGCAGTTGAGCATGGCGAACAGGCCGATCTGCGCCCTGGTGTTGATGGCGGCCTTGGATTTCGCCTCGAGCCTGCCGATTGGCGAGGGCACCGGGACTGTTTCCTCCTCGATGCCGCTGTGCGTGCGCGGCAGGGTTGCCGAGTAGGTGCCGGCCGGCGACGTCATGGTGAGGACAGGGATCTGAAGCAGCTTTGCGCCCAGGGCCACGGCGAGAACCATGCAGGCGGCCGCGCCGCCGGCGAGCAGGACGCGCCGGACCAGGAGCTGCGAGCCCTCGTCCTTGTCCAGCAGGTCCCGGTCCGGCGCATTGGAGCAGTTCTCGCAGCGAAAGCCCAACGTGGCCGCGATGAGGGCGAGGGCCAGCACACCGCAGGCGCTGACGCCCGCGATGGCGGCGCGCAGCCCGTACCTGTAACCCAGGTAGAATCCGGCCGCACCGGCCCCGATCGAGAGCAGCAGGCCGATGGCCCTGTTGACGACGGGGGACTTGGCCATCCTCGGCGTGGCCATCGAGAGCGTGTGGCCGCACCTGGTGCACAGCCGCATCCTCCTCTCCGTGCTCCAGCCGCAGCGAGGGCACGTCGGCCGGCCGCGCAGCGGGGCAAAGCTGCAGGAGGGGCATCGCTCGTCGGCCGCCTTTGCGGCGCCTTCAGCCGCATCGGGCCTGCCCGCCGGTTTCTTCGGGATTTCAGATTCCCCGGACGCAGCGGCCTCAGCAATGGCCTGCTGGTAGCCGCTGCGGGCCTCGACCACGCGGCTCCCGCCCGTGCCTTCGTGGGTTACCCGCACCTCGGCCCCGGCATTGCGCAGG
>JBDRLK010000476.1:0-2395 GCA_043813155.1 Pseudomonadota bacterium
GCGATGATTCCAACCATCGCGGCGATCGCCACGACGAGCGTAACGGTCAGGGATGCCGCATACCTGGCCTTTCCGACAATGATGAGGAGTATGATGAAAACGCCGACGATCGCGTACAGCGTGTCTCTCGGCGCATCATGGGCAACCGTCCGAACGAGGTCATGCATGATGATGGGACCGCCCGTGGCGCTGAGCTTCCTGCCCTTCTCGATTTCAACGTTGGTGGCGGTACGCACGAACCTGGTCAGGTTTTCATAAACCCAGATGCTGCGGCCCGCGCCGGGCGTCACCATGGCAACCACGCCCTCTTTCCCGTCAATGTTGCGGAATTTCTTCCTGATCGTGTCGGGAAGATCCATGACGGTCGTGGGCCGTGCCTGGAGCATCTCGCCGTACTTGTCGTACTCCGTCCTGTAGCTCTTCGGCAGCAGCTTCCTGTTGCGCTTTAAAAGCTCGTCCGTCTTCCTGAGGACGGCCGTTTTCTTTTCCTGGTCTTCAGGAAGGAACGTCTTCAATGTCCTGCAGACTCCGACGGAATACTTCTCCGGGTCCATCTCGTGTTTTTTCGCTATGCTCCGGCAATACTGCTCGGCCTCATCCAGGCTTTCCGTCACGACCGCAAGCGGGGAGGTGCTCTGGTGCGTGCACTCGTGGACGATCCTGTCGTCCAGCGCCTCGGTGCCCGACTGGAAGGTCATCTTGTTTCTGAGGTTTCGAAAATCGTACTCCAGGGCATCGGGCAGCCACTTCACGATGAAATACGCCGACAGCACCGCAGCTGCCGCGCTCGCCACGACGATCGCCACGGGGTGGGAGACGATCAGCCTGGCGATCCTTTCGGGGATGAACGCGATCTCGAACGCCTTCTTCCCCTTTTTCACCATGGGCCGTATTTTCTCGCTCAACACGAGCATGGAGGGCAGCGACAGCATGGTCACGAGCCATATGATCACGATTCCGCTGCTGGCGATGAAGCCGAACTGTTTGAAGCTCAGGTTTTCGCTCAATCCCAGCGTGCCGAATGCCACGGCCGTGGTCACCGCGGCGGAGAGCGTGGCCCTCCATGTCAGGATCATCGCTTTTTTAAGGGACGCGACGGGATCGAGGCCCGATCGCCTTTCCTCGGTGTAGCGCGCAAGCAAAATGATGCTGTAATTGATCCCCGTCCCGACGATAATCGAGCCCAGGAACGCGGTCTGCGCGTTCAGGTAGCCGATGGCCGACCGGGTAATGCCCATGGTGATCGTTATCCCGATGCCCAGGATCGCGCCTATCAGGACAAGCTGCCTGATCCTCAGAAAATAGATGAGCAGGACCAGCATGACCAGCCCGACGCAGATGGAAATGGTGCTCACAATGTCTTTCTTGATGGCCGTGTACTCGTCCAGGCTGACCTGGACCGGGCCGGCAAACCCGTAGGTGAGGTCAGGGGCATAGGTTTCAGGCTTCAACGACTTTATGGCCCGATCCACGTCGGCAATGAACGTTCTTGCATTCTGGACTCCCGTGTGGCCGGGACGCGGGTAGATCGACATGGCCAGGAGGTCCTCGGCCTCATTGATGTAGTACCCGTCCTCCCTCGTCCCGTAGGAGTCCGCTGCCTTCTTGTTGTACTCCCTGATCAGCTTTTCCAGCTCCAGCGGCGGCCTGTCATCTTCACTCTCCCGCTCATCCTCCTCTTCGCCCAGGTCCACCAGCAGCCCCGTGGACTCGAGCTTTCTTCTCCCTATGTAGTCGTTGAGCTCCCGGTACTTGTCCTCGAGCTCCTCCGCGTCCACATATAAAAGAGCGTTTTTCCTGAAAAACTCCCGGACGTCGCCGATATTGTATTCAACGTAGTGGACCTTGTCCTTCAAATCGGTCTGAAGATGGGCCGCGAGGTCGTCCGCAAACTTCCTGGCCGCCTTCATGTCCTTTGTCATCAAGCCGACGGACAGGATGCTGGTGGAGCCTACCTGGCTCTGATAATGCCGCAGGTCCCGAACGGACTGGTAATTCTCCGGCAGCATGGCCTCGAAATCGCTTTCGAGATCCAGCTTTTTCGCGTTCCAGCCCGAGACGGCCGCGGCCGCAAGCGTGATGAGAAGTACCGGAAGATAGAACCTGTTGGAAAATGACGCCCATCTGCCGAAGAGTGCGTCAACCGATGCGGCCAATCCCTTAAACAGCGCCTTTGTCATGTCATCTCCCTGCCCTCGACGGAGCCTTCCATCCCGCGGGCTCGTTCATAACTGTGCCATTCATCGCGGTGAATAGTCAATAAAAATTATAGCATTGAGACAGCAATATCCGTGCCTTCACGGGGTGCATGCACGTTTCCGGGGAGAGTATGGGGGCCGGGCCTTGAATCTTGAATTTCATCCATTATTTCTATGAAATTATTTCATAGCGCGAA
>JBDRLK010000477.1:0-5588 GCA_043813155.1 Pseudomonadota bacterium
GCGCCTATTGGGCACGCCGAGGGCGTGCAGCTACACCATTACACAGGAGGCTAAAGCCTCCCCTACCCGATACGGGAAACAGCGGCATGCTTGCATGATCCGGTTGAAAGAAGGTATAATTATATTTCATTCTTTAAATTAATCGTGGCTGCGGGCTCTTGGCCCGCCTGTAGCTGCGTCCCTCGGGGCGCCAATGGGGCACGCCGAGGGCGTGCAGCTACACTAAATCGTTTTAATAGGAGAAATGAAGGGTGGACAGACAGCTGGACAGTAAGCAGAAAAAGAACCTCATTTATCTTTGCGCTCTTTCACTCCTCCTGGCAGGGCTGCTGATCGTCGAGTATTCGGGGTGGCTCGACCCTGAGGGCGGCCAGGAAGGCGTAACAAAGCGGCACTTCGCCGAAAGCCTTGCGCTGTCCCATGCTGACGGCAAAGGCGAAAGGGCCGCCTGGCTCCAGCAAGTCATCCAGAGCGGCTACAGGCTCTATCCCGACAGGCGCTTTCTTCTCGCCATGGAAGAAGTCCACAGGTTTGCCGGTGGCCAAGGCGATCTCAAGGCCCAGGCCGTTCCAAAGGAAAAAGGCTGGGTCATCCGGCTCGGCGACAGGGACGTGGGCACGGTTCCCGACCTTGCCGATTTTCCGGATCTCCTGACCCTGCTGACGCAATTTGCCGCGCAGACGGCGAAAGAAAGCTCTTTTACTTTGTCCCGGGATCCTGTTGCCGCCGATGCTGAAATCCACAGCGCGCTGGAGCATTATGATGTGCTCACGGCCGCAGTGCACGCCAACCAGAGCTGGGAAAATGGGTCAAAAAGCGAGGACATGCTGGCGCTTGCGGCGCTTTGCATGGCCATGCTTGCATTCCAGGGCCTCGACCTGGTGGAAACCGCGGACATGATTCCGGCACGCGCCCTGGCCCTGCTGGCGCTGACCAGGGCCCTGACGGAAAAGCAGATGCTGAGGGCCGAAACTCTTCTTGCCTCGGCCATGGGGTATGCGGCCCATGCCCACAAGGTCGCGCCGGGCCTGCCTGACAGTGACCCGCTCAAGCTTTTTTTCGGGCACAACGACGAGGACCTGGAAAAACAGGCCCAGGGCCAGGCAGCCGGGGTCGAGACCCGTTTTCTTCACCTGATGCAGCTTTCCCGCAATGGTGACAGCAGTCAATGGATGGATCGCATCGAGCAATATTTCAAGCCGGGATCGGAGTTTTCTCTTCTGACCGTAAAAACAGCGGTCGAAATGAAGCGCGATCGGCAAAAAGTCCTCATGCCCATAGTCCACAAGCTGCTGGACGAGATTCTCGGCAGCACAAAGAGATTCGGGGCAGCCGTGGTGATGCCGGGCCAGGGGCCGCCAGGATCGGGGCTGGCTTCCAGGCTCGCGCAATTCGAGTCAGCTGTGAAAAGCCTGACCATCGAGCCTGACGGGCCGTTCCTTGACTCCGAGATCCTGAAGGCCAACTACAGGGGATATTTTTACTCTGTCCTGCTTGCCGTGGAGCAGCTCCAGGTGGATGCCCACGCATCGGTCAAGTCTTCAGAAGCCTTTGCCCGGGACCTGGGAGCCGACATCGAGGGACCTGCCTCAGAGCTTCAGCGATGGTACAGGCACCTCGTGCAGGCCAGGAAGGGTCATGCAGACCTGAAGATTCTGCGCCTCGACCTTACATCCGTTACGTCGTTCGGCGCTCCCCTGCTGCTGCGGACCCTCAAGGAGCTCAAGAGGCACACGAACTATGGAGACCCCGTTCTTCGCGACGCGGCATGGAAGCTGTGGAAGCGCCTGGACAGCAGGCCGGGTCATCGCGAAAAGGCCGGACGGATTCTGCATTCAGACCTGTTGGACCTCGGGCGGGCGGAAGAGTTTTTTAAAAGTGCTTCCATCGTTCAGCATCCGGAGAATCCGGCCTTTGAGGTGTGGTTTGCAGGCTATGAAGGTAACAGCCGGGAATTGGAAAGTCTTCTCAAATCACCCGGGCTCCGGGCCGGTAACAGGATTCTCGTCCTGCGAAGCATGCAGAAGACCGATGGCATAAAACCCGGCTTTTTCCACAAGGAATACAAGGCGCTCATCGATGCCGACCCCGACGCCTGGAGCTTGAGAGCGGAATATGCAAACTACCTGGCCCGCCTGAAAGAATATCAAAAAGCCATGGAGATTATCGGGCAGTGGCTGGACCACGCCGAGACGAGTGGTGTGCCCATGGGCAATGACATGACGGCCGCGCGTACGCTCATGGCCGAAATGTGCCTCCAGGCGGGCGCGATCGAAGACGGGCTCAGGGCCCTGGGCCCGGAACCCGAAATGGGACTTTTCGAAGCCATGTGGCTCCATGTGCTTCTCACCGAAAAAGCCGGGCAGAAGGAGGAAGCGATGAAGGTGGCCCTGGACGCTCTTCCCTGGTACCCGGATCGTGTGGAAGCCCGCGTGCTTGCGGCGGAGCTGTTCTGGCGGCAGGGAGAGCACGGGGAAGCCGCCAGGGTGCTGAAAGCCGCGCCCCTCCCCATCATGCCGGCCGAATGGAGATTAATAGCCGGGCCGCGCTTTATCGAGTCCTTCAAGGATGACATCGAGGGCGGCATGAAAGCGGCAGCGGCCCTCGAAGCCGAGGGCATGGGCGGCATCCACACGGTCGGGCAGCTGGCCGTTGAATGTGACAGGTCAGGCCTTCATGAGCTGGCTTATGAAATCCTCTCGAAGATCAACAGCACCGGCCCGGCCGGGCTCGACACGCTGACGCTGGCTTACGCCAGCCTCAAGAAGTGGAAGGGAGAGGAGGAGGCTCTCAAGTGGCTTGCCGCAAAGGTCGCCGACGACATGAAGGGGCCGCTGTCCGTGTTTGCCTTCAGCCGCGGACAGTACGAGCTCCTGTGGGTGCTTTCCCCCGAGCGGCTGGAGGGCGACCCGGGCGAGGATTACTGGCTCATGCGCACGGCCGCTGTCCTGGCGGAAGGCGGCGAAAACCAGCAGAAGCGCCAGGCCATCGACGAGTATTACGAAAAAGATACCGAGGGGGGCAGGCATCACCTCTACGGACGCTTCCTTCTGGGCAAGGCCACGGAAGGCGAGATGCTCAAGGCTGCCACGGACGACGCCGGGCACTGCGAGACGTCCTATTATTTCGGGCTCAAGGCTCAGGCCGAGGGCCGCTATACCGACGCGGCGTACTGGTATCACCTTGCCGTAGCCATTGGCTCGGAGAAGCAGCGCGAGTATCATTGGGCCCATGACAGGCTCGAGGCATGGATGATGAAACAAAAAAGCCTCGCCAGGATGGGCGAACAGGCGATGGAACCTCAAAAGGAGGCCGAGCCCGATCAGCAAACCGAGCCCAAGGAAGAAACAGCACACGAGGATTGACCGCCGACTTTTACACGCCGTTTACATTCGCGACATAGTTCAGAAATCATGATCAAGTTCAATAGTACATGTGATCGAGCGAATATCAGCTTTCGCCATTGTCTCGCTCGCCCTGAATCCTTCCATGGTGTGGACGGCAAGCGAGCTCGGCGTTGCCTGCGAGCTGCATGGTGATGGCTTGTCATCCGAAGCTTCTCTGACGCGCGTGGCCCCGGACGGCACCAGGCTCGATTCCGGAACCCTGGTTTCGGAAAACGGCTTTTATATTGAATTCCCCTCGCTGGCCTGGACAGGATCTGTATACGGAGTCGCGTGGGGCCAATTATCCCTGTGGAATTCGGCCATTTATCTTGCCGTTGTTTCCGCTGACGGAAATGAAGTCGGCCCTCCCATGAAAATATCAGAATCGGATTGGACTATCTATGCCAAGATGCCGTCCCTTGCCTGGACGGGAAGCGAGTTCGGTGTTGCCTGGTATGACGAAAGGTCGGGCTCTCAGGAGCTTTATTTCGCCAGGGTCGGCTGCCCGTAATTATTCTTCACGAACGATAACAAACGCGACGCGCCGGTTGAGCTCCGCCTGTTCATATCCTTCATCGGGCGGCGCGGGGTGCTTGTCGCCCAGGCCCATGGCATCGAGCCTGTCCGCCTCGACCCCCTTGTCGACGAGGCAGGCCTTGACCGCGTCGGCGCGTTTTTTCGACAGGTCCACGGCGTAGTCTCCGCTTTCTGCCGAATCCCTGTGGCCCTCGATGCGGATGTGGTCGAATTCGGGAAAATCGATGAGGACTTTTGCCACCTCGTCGAGGATCGTCATGCCCGCATCCGAGATCTTCCACTCATCGTGCTTGAAGAAAATCTTCGCATTGATCTGCACTTTTTCTTTTGGAACCGGCAGGACGCAGTCCGGGCAGCCGTCCTCGTCCGCATAGTTGTTCAGCACTTCTGCCTGGTCCGGGCATTCGTCCACGCTGTCCTCGATGCCGTCGCCGTCCCTGTCCTGCGCGTCATCCGCTGCCTCTTTTTCAGCGGCAGGCGTCTTGGGGGCGGGCGTGTGCGGCGCGCTGCCGCATTGCGCAAGAAACATCAGGATGCCGGAGGCCGCCGCAACAGTCCATCTCATGTTCCTGTTCCCGTTCATACAGTTCGATTATAGAGCATTCCCGTATGGTATCAACACTTTATTGCTTTCCATGCGTTGGAACATTGGACTCTTGCACATGTCTATTGTAACGTCAGGAACGGAAAGAAAGGACGCGTTCATGAGAAAAATCACCCTGTTCTTCACAGCCCTTCTGGTAGTTTCATTTCTGCATGGCGCCGGCCATGCACGGCCGGTGCGCATGAACGTGATCGACAGCGACGCGGAGAGCTGCGATGTCGTGTTTATCGGCAAGATCAAGAAAATCACCCCCACCGGGATTGACAAGAGCGGGCCGGAAATTCTCGACCTGTTCGAGGTGAAAACAAAGGTTTTAATTCCCGTCAAGGGTGGGCTGAAGAAAGATGACCCCTTCTCCTTCGATCACTGGGATGTCAACGCCGCCACCCCGCCCATGATCAACGGCCTGAGCTCCTTTCCCCTTGAAAAGGATAAAATATATTTGTTCTTTCTCGAAAAAACCGATGACGGAAAATACAGGCTCGCGGCGCCGGAAAGCTATGGTGTAGAATTCCCGGCTAAGTTGATCCCGGCCCTGGCTAAAGCACCAAAAGGCAAGAGCCCGGCCGCCCATGTCATCAACATTCTCGTCAGGCTTGTAGAAAAGCTCAAGGGCGACTGCCATGCCCCGGTATGGCTGCTCTCCACGTCAAAAATGTTCAAGGACAGGCTGAAAATGAAAAAAGTACGGGAAAATTTCGTAAAGACTCTTGTTAAGCTGACGAAAACGGCAAAGGACGAAAACACGATGCTCACGGTTTACAGCTTCCTCGGCGAGCTGAACGAAACTTCCGTGATCCCCGATATCGTAAATTTCATCGTCATTGACCAGGAGACAAAGATCATCAAGCAGAACGCAGTCAACTGGCTTCAGCTTTTTCCGGATGCGGACCAGGTAACGGCGCTCGAGCAGATCATCGACCAGTCCAAGGACTCCTGCGTTGTGCAGTACGCCAAGAAGCGCTTAAAAGCCTGCAAGCAGAGGATGAAGCTTGAATAAATCGATCCCTCGACCACGGCCATTCTCAGTTATTCTCGAAATCCTCATTCAAACCAGCATC
>JBDRLK010000478.1:0-5852 GCA_043813155.1 Pseudomonadota bacterium
GTGCATATCAGGTTTGCCAGCACTATCCGTTCCATGTCCTCGCCTTCAATGATTTTCCATGCCGCGGTAAAATTTTCCCCGCTCCAGGCAAGCGCAGGATATTGAGGCTGGTCTCCGTCAGGGGCAATCACGACATTTGCACCCACAGAACCTGCCGCCGCGTCCATTTGCGAGAACAGAATCCTGTATGTGCCCGCTCCCAGCCCATCAGTCCATGCTACTGCGTACCGGCTGGCGTTCCACGAAATGTCAGCGGGACGGTCAAAAGCACGGTCGCTCAGCGTGGAAATAAGCACATGCTGAGAAAACTCCGCGGCATGAGAGATGACCTGGCCATGAACTTCCATGTCTGACATTTCCTGCCGCACCCACACGACGCCGAATCCATGGGCATCATCTCCCCCCAGGTTAACGGTTCCGCCGGCTATTCTCGGCCGTATGGCATTTTCCCCTTCAACCGGGAACGTGCTCGTGATGCTCAACTCGCCATCGCCCCCAAGGTCCTCGGGTGTCGAAGGGTCGACGAGGTCGAAGTACACATTCGTGTCCGTCGGATCCTGAACCTCCCATACAACTCCATACTTGCCATCGTTCCAGGCAATGTCCGGCCACTTGTTCGACGAGTACGCGTTGTCCACGAGCTCCAGCACGCTGCCCACGGACCCATCCGGATCGCCGACTGTAAAAGGAATGCCGTTTGAAGACGTCGCACCGCAGTAGGTGTTCCACACCACGCCGAACCCATCACTGCCATTGGACGCGATTCTCGGCGTGTAATTGTACTCGCAACCCCCGGCGCTCAGCTCCGTGGGGCTCGAATCCCATTCAGGCAAGCGCGTCAAAGCGTCCGCTGACAGGGTAACAAAGCTGGAATGCTCATACGCATCATCCTGACAGACAATGCCCCACCTGTCTCCTGCAAAGGCAATGGCCGGCCTGGTTTCATTCGTATCGTTGCGCGTCACGTTGACAACGGCGCCGTCAGGTTCCCCATCGGCGTGGAAGCGGGCGAAGAATATCTCGAAATCCGTCCCCGGGTCACTATCCCGCTCGGCCCATACTGCACCATAGCGGCTTCCCGACCAGGCTACATCCGGAAACCCGGCGCCATCATTCCCATTGTCAATGCGCGAGGCGGGCATGGGGCCCAGGTCATCGAGCGACTCGTCGCAGTCGTAGTCGTCGGCCGTGCACACGTCGGGGTCGGCAGCCGGGTTGTAGCGAGCCGACCCATCGTCGCAGTCGTCGCCGCCGCAGGATGCGTCGAGAAAACCGTCGCCGTCATCGTCCGCTCCCTCGGCATCCAGAATTTCACCGTTGCAGTCCTGGTCGATGTCGTCGCAGATCTCCACCGCGCCCGGATGCACGGTATCGTCATCATCATTACAATCCGTGCCGTCGCATGCGGGCCAGCCGTTCTGCTCGACTTTTCTCTCAAAGCCGTCCCCGTCCTGGTCATCATCGGGATGGCCGTTGCAGTCATAGTCTTCATCCCTGCACTCCACGACCCCTCCGGGATTGATATATTCAACCGCATCATTGCAGTCATCGCCGTCCGGGCACTCATCCCACACATAGCCGTCATTATCATTGTCATTGTCCTCGTAACCATTGCAGTCGTGATCAGCCCCGCAGGCAGGGTCCGCGCCGGGATAAATGTTCCCGTCACCGTCGTCGCAATCGGTTCCATCCTCGCAATCGACACTTAAAGCGCCGTCACCATCGTTATCATCGTCTTCGTTCCCGTTGCAGTCCGCGTCCACCTCCTCTTCACCATCGCATTCAATCGGCGCATCCCGGTATATAGTCTCGTTTTCATCATTGCAGTCGTCTCCATCCTCGCAACCAACCCGATCGTGACCGTCATCGTCGTTGTCCTTGTCCTCGTTCCCGTTGCAGTCGTCATCATCGGTGGTGCATCCCACCGGAGCCCCCGGGTAGATATCGGGATCATCGTCGTTGCAGTCGGTCCCGTCACATGTTTCATCAATGTAGCCGTCGTCATCCATGTCTTTCGGCTCGCTGTCGCAGGAGTCCGAGTCCGTGTCGCAGAAATCCATGGTGCATGGGTCGGCGTCCTCGCAGTCCGGCTCGTCGCCGGGTTCGCACTCGCCGTCATCGTCGCACGTCTCCTCGCCGTCGCAGAAAATGCCGTTGTCGCAATCGCCGTCGTCCGTGCAGGGGGCCGGCTCTTCGGCCGGCACGTCGGAGGCGTCGCCGCCGTCGCCTGCCCCGTCGCCGTCCGCGTCCCCGGCATCCGCGTCCTCACCCGCGCCGTCCGAGTCCTTGCCGCACGCGGGAAAACCGGCCGTCCACGCGATCATGGCAACGAAAAGTATCCTGTACCCGTTTTTCATTTCTTTCCCTCCACAAGGAGCAGGGGCAGAGTACACTCTGTCCCGCGCAGCTCGATATTGATTCCTCAAGAGTATAGTAAAGCAGGAGAAAATTGAAACATGGATGTGAGATTTCAGGAAAGGGAGGGAATGGTGCTGTGCTCAGAGCACGCAGATGCTGAAGGGGGCCACGCCCGTGGCAATCGGAGAATCGCCGATCTGCTCGCCCGTGTCCGCGGCAAAGACAACGATGCCCGAGCCTTCCAAATCCCTGTCCGCGACGAGGAGCCTGTGGTCGGACGTCAGGGCCATAGCCGTGAGCGTGTAGGCGGCTGATTCGAACACGGGCTCGTCCGTGACCGTGCCGTCGGAGGGGTCGAACCGCACGAGCCTGTCGCCGGCGAACCCGGGCAGGTTCACGGCCGCGTAGCCGGTCCCGGCGTCCACAACGACCCAGGCCGCGATGTCGCCGCCAAGGGTTTCCTCGGACACGATGAAGCCGCCCGCCTCGTAGGTCGACACGTTGAAGCCCTCGATGCCGCCGTCAAGCACGCCGTAGAACCCGACCTCTGCAACGTAAAGCACGTTGTCCCCGGCCGGCGAGGCCTGGAACCCGGGCTGGGGGTTGGCCGCGGTCAGCGCGATAGCGTCGTCAACGTCGGCTGTTTCAGGGTCAACGTCGATCAGGTCCAGCGTTTCCTCGTCGAACACGACAACAAGCCCCGGTCCCGTGGGGTCCCAGAACGCGGTCTCCCTGTCCAGGAGCTGCAGGGCTATGAAGATCTTGCCGCCCGTCACCGCGACCGCGCTCATCTCCGGTATGCCGTCCGCGTCAGCGAAACCCTCGAGGTCCAGGGATTCGGTATCGAGCTCGCCGTCCCCGAGGTCGATGATCGCGGCCGTTGTGACATTGTTGCGCGTCACCACGCCGTCTCCCGCCGCACGGAGAGCGATGTCCACCGGGTTCGAGCCGGTTTCAACCGTGAACTGGCTCTCCACTGAATAGGGTGATTCAATGTCCAGGATCGTGACCGTGTCGGCCCCGAATCTTTCGAGAACCATGGGGATCCCGCCAGCGCACTTGACGACCGCGTCGGAATTTATGCTCATCACGTCCTGCGCGACCGTCATGTCGTCGAGCGTTACAACCGAGTAGGAGCCCGATGAATAGTCATAGGCCGCGTTGGTGGTGAAGGCCAGCTGGGGCGCCGGCTCGATCTCCTCCTCCTCGCCCGCGTCCTCTTCCACCGCGTCATCCCCGGCGGTCTCTTCGGTCACAGGATCTTCCGCCGCATCCTCTTCCATGACGTCGGGCGCGTCCGCGTCCGGCGTCTTGTCGTCCACCGTGTCCCCTGTTTCCGCGGCATCGGGGCCGTCTGCCGCGTCCGCGTCATCTTCCCCGCCGTTGTCCCCATTGCATCCTGAAACAACGAGCAGGATGGCAAGGAAACAGATCAGGAATTCCATTGATTTGAGCTGCATGGCTTTCTCCTTCCCCGGGTCAAACCGGTTAGTAATTAGTCGCCGTAACAAAATAATTCCTACATTCGGCCGCCGCTGCATCCCCGCCCGCTGCGTTGCTGCACCCCATCCCTCCTCGACGTAGTTCGACTACGCCTCCGTCGGGATGGGGGCCCCGCGCCTTGCGGGTGGGGCGCATCGACGCCCTCGGTGTGACGGACTTATTTTGTTGCGGCTCCTTAGGTTGATTTTCCCGGGGCCTGGAATCTGCGGAGAAAAACCGCCGAGCACTGGAAGGTGATCCGAAAATCCCTGCCCCGGGGAAAACCGTCAGGTAAGTCTCCTGGCTTACAGCCCCTGCTCCGGAAGGTCGGGTGATGGTTAATGGTGTGCGGGTCTTCAGCCCCGCTGCAGCGGCCCTGAAGGGCCGCACACCATATGCAAATGTTGGAGCAGTTTCGGGTACTGCCTTCCCGGACAACCGACCCACACGCCCGGCTCTTTCGAGCGGCCGAGTAATCCGCATTGTCCAGTGACGTTAATACCCTTTCAAGCTGATTACAGTGGCGGGGACCGCACCGGTTTTTCACCGGATTTCCTCGCCTGACAGCTATACTCTGTTAAAATCCTAAACCACAGTTTTGCGCGCTTGTCAACATGGAATGGATCGGAACACTATAAAGGCTGGAACAGGAGGCCGCCCGGCGAGAGCACGCCCTCGGGGTCGTTGTACGAGTGCAGCAGGTAGTCGGACGCGTCCGCGTTCTCGAGGCCCACCGTGGCGCTGGCGCCCGAGGCCCAGACCGGGTCGGGGTCGCTCGTCATCACGTGGTACTGGCACTCGATGTCCCCGCTCGTCTCGTACAGGATGGCCTGGTAGGTCAGGGTAGCCGGGTTCCGTGAAAAGCTGAGAAACTCCAGCTCGTGCCACTGGACAACGAGTGTGCGGCTGGGCCCTGTCCCGAATACCTGGTAATAAATGGCCTGGCCGTCCGTGATGTCCACGTACAGGTCGTCCCAGAAGCAGGCGATCACGTTGTTGGGAGTGAGCGTGTTGGGGAAATTCTGGTTGGAATAGTAGGTCGACCCCGCGGAAGCAAAGGTCAGGAAACCGTTGGTGCCTGCCCACACCGACGCCTGGTCGACGCCGAAGAACGGGAAGTTGAACCCGATGGCGATTTGGAACGCATTGTCGTCGCCCGAAAGCCCCGTGTTCGTCCCCGTGGCCGAAATGTCGACGAAATCCGCGCCCACGGAAGACACGCCATAGTAGGGATCATCGTTCCTTCCGGGCGTGGGAGCGGCCTCGGAGTGGAAATCAACGGAATTGTCGTCCGTGTCCCAGTGCGCGCGGTTGCGCGACAGGCTGCGGCCCGGGCTCACGTCGGGCGTGTGGGTCCCCTCGCCCGCGAAATACCCGCCCGAGTCTCCGTAACCAAGGGCATCGACGACCGTCTCGCCTCCCCACCGCAGCTGCACGCTGTCCGGGCCGTTTTCCAGGTCCACAAGGTTGTTTTGCATATCCGCGACGGCCAGGAGCCCGTCTCCCGCCATGGAGTGGACAATGACGAAATAGCCGTCGTCCGGGATGGTCCCGAGGAGGTTGAAGCGCGCGAACTGCTCCCCGCTCGACCCGTTGATGCCCACGATGTTGAAGTATGTCAAATCGAGCCCCGCCGTCCCCCACAGCTCGATGAACACTTCGTCGGGGTCCTCGGACTCGCCGTCGTACAGGACCTCGTTGATGACGATGGTGCCCACGGGCGGATACTCGGGGATGCACTGGCCCTCGTAGCAATCCGTATCGCCCGTGCAATTTGTCGTGGTGGACCACTCGAGGCAGGCGTCCTCGTCGAAATCCCCGCACTGCTGCCAGCCGTTCTCGCCCGGCGCGCAGCGGCGCTGGCCTGTTTCGCAGTCGTTCGTGCAGGTGTCGATGCAGCCGCCGCCCACGCATGCCTCGGTCAGGCCGCAGGGGTTGTCGCACTCGCCGCAATGCGTGTTGCTCGTGACCACGTCCACGCAGGTCAGGGCGCAGCAGATCTGCCCCTCGTC
>JBDRLK010000479.1:0-7016 GCA_043813155.1 Pseudomonadota bacterium
GTGCAGCTACATCACGACAATAGTCAGGCACGCCGAGGGCGTGCAGCTACGGCAGGACTGACTACGGGTTGCCGGTGCGAAGGAAGTTGGCCCTGGCCGTGGGCCAGATCATGCAGTTGGTGGATGAGCCGGGCACGTCCCAGACCTGCACACCGCCCTTCCCGCCTCCCTCCGCGTCTTTCAGCGAGATGATGATTTCAAGGTCGTCGTCACCGTCGATGTCGAAGATCGTGGGCGGGCCCATGTTGCCGCGTCCGGACAGCGGGACTGCGTGGATGGGGTTGCCGTTGCCGCTCAGGATCACCAGCTCGCTGACACCCTCATCCACCGAGTAGGTGTTGAAGATCAGCTCCGGGCTGCCGTCGCCGTTGAGGTCCACGATCAGCGCCTCGCTCGCCCCGATGAAGGGATCGCCCTCTTCGTCGAACGTGGTTGTAAAAAGAAGCTCGCCCGCCATGGACCAGGCGTAGAACTTTCCGTCATAGGACGGCGCGATGATCTCCTTGCCTTCCGCGCCGTTGAAATCGCCCACGCTGGCCGCGGGCGCCACCTGAACGATGTTGCTCTCGTAACCCGTGTAGAGCGGGCCTCCCGAAGTTCTCGGCATTTCCCAGCCCGCGGGCCGCGTCATGTCATTGTTGAAAACCCAGAACGAGTTTCCCCTGTTCACGTACTCGCCCGCCAGCTCGTGGTCCGAAGCAAGGATGATTTCGTTGTCCCCGTCCCCATCCAGGTCGGTGATCACGGGCGGCGAGTCCGTGAGCTCGTCCCTGTCGCTGCCGTCCTCTCCCCATCCCCGGCGCGCCAGCTCGATGTCGTGAAAGAGCGGAACCGACGCGAACCAGGGGCCCGCGTCAGCGTAGGACCCGTCCACGGCAACGGGCGCCCCGTCGTGGTGGAACACGGCGAAATGGCAGCAGTCGCACGTGGAAATCACCTCGAGCGTGCCGTTGCCGTCCAGGTCACCGGCCCCGATGTTCTGGTTGTAGCCGCCGTAATCATAGCAGGGGTCGCACATGTCGTGGTCCACCTGGGGCCAGCCTGCCCGCATGTCCCCATCATAGTCGAACACGGCGGTGGCCGGACCGTCGGACGTTTTCACGGCCAGCATTTCCATGGTCCCGTCCCTGTCCAGGTCGGCCGCGGCCAGCGATCTTATCTCGCTGTCGCCGAACGACCAGCGGCGCAGCACGCTGCCGTCGTGACCGTAAACGTAAATATGGTTGGAGGTGCACCCGGCGATCTCGCCGAGCGTGTCGCCGTCGAAATCACCGGCAACCACGGAAGGGTAGATGCGCGAAGAGCCGTGCACCTCCTCCTGCACGCCGTCCTCCCCCCACGCCGCTCTCCACAGCAGGCCGCCCCCAGCGTCGTACACGTAAAGAACGCTGTGGCGGCCGGCGATGATCTCGAGGCTTCCGTTGTTGTCGAGGTCATAGACAGCCGGCGCCCCGAACCAGTTCTCGTCCCATGAGCCCTCGAAGGTCGCGCGCAGGACAGGCTCCTGCACGTCGCCATGGTCTCCCGGCGCGGGCTCGCAGGTGGTCTCCACGACCTCGACGCATCTGCCGTCCCGGTCCACAAAGCCGTCCATGCACTCTTCGCAGTTTTCGCCGCGATAGCCGAAGCTGCAGCTGCATTCCGGATACCCCGCGGAATCATCGCACGTGCCGCCGCCGTTATCCTCGTTGCACCGGCCGGGTGCGCACGAAGTGTTTTCCACGCACTCATCGCCATCGAGGTGAAATCCCTCGCCGCAGGATTTCCCGCCGTCGGAGCAGCCGTCGAGCCCGGCCGCCGAAGCGGCCGCATAGCACAGGATAATTAGAAGGCCGCGAGCCATGTTTCCCTCCAAATGTATAAAATCTTCTTTGTAAATCCTAATCCAACTTTATAAAGGTTAAAGAATAAGAATTCAAACTGGAAATAATTATCCTTGATTATTTTGATAGTTTGGGAAAGCGAATTAACCTGGGAGAGCGGTGGAAGAGATTGGGTGCCAACCTGGAAGGAAACATGAAAGGTGTTGAAATCATTTGATTTTCAAGGTTTTTTAGATTATTTTGACCTCATTGCTTGACAAGGACGGAATAGGGGTTATATTTAAAATGGTACGATGGTCCAACCAATTAACCATTATTTGTGTACGGGAGGCTGAAAATGGAAAAAACAAAAAAAACACGGAAAACTGATAAGCCGATCAAGAAAGTCCTCGTTACCGGCTCTGCGGGCACGGTAGGCAACTACGTTCTTGGGGTTCTTCTTAAAAAAGGGTATGCGGTCAAGGCCGTCGACATCAGGCCCACGCCCCTGGAGACACTGAAGCACCTGCCCCTGGACAAGCTCGAAGTCATTGCAGGAGACCTGACCGACAAGGATTTTGCCAAGTCGCTCGTTAAAGGCGTTGACGCGGTGATTCACACGGCCGCCCTTATCGACATCGCACTGTCCTACAAGCAGCTCGCGCCGCTCAACGTCATGGCCGTGCGCTATTTGTACGAAGCATCGAGAAAAGAGGGTGTGAAAATTTTTGTTCACTTCTCCTCGGGGTCGATCTACCTCCCGGAAGGCGCCATCGTGTCTGAAGAAACACCGATCAGGCCCTCGAGCCCCTACGAGCAGACCAAGGCTGAAAGCGAGGACCTGGTCCGCGTGCTGGGAACCGACAAAAAGGTACCTTACGTCATCATGAGACCGGGCCTGATCTACGGCCCGAGGGGCCGGTTCCTGGCCAACGGTTTTTCGGCCATCCCTGCGGTCATGCGCTACCTGCTCGGAAAAACCGTTCCGGCCTTCGACGGAGGCCCGAAGACGAACCTTGTTCACGCCGAGGACGTTGCCCGGGCCGCGGTCTTCCTCATGGAGACACCGAAGTCATGGGGCGAGGCGTACAACATCGCGGACAAGACCATTCTCAGCATCGGCCAGATCATCACGGCAAACACGAAGGCGTACGGGCTGAAATCGTCCTACACCATAAAAATACCGCCTCCCACTTTCGCAAGACCCTTCAAGCCCATCCTGGACACCGACCTTTTCTTCAAGATCGCCAATATTCCCACGGACATCATATGGGGCGCGCTCGTTAAGGAGTTCGAGCTGAAGCCGCACCTTCACCTCAGTGTGGACAGGGAATCGGCGCCGTACATGTTCTACAATGTGGTTTTCAGCACGCAGAAGCTCTCGAAGCTGGGATTCAAGTTCAAGCACGAAGATTACCGCAAGGAGCTGCCGGAAGTCATGCGCTGGTACGTCGAGCATCGCTGGCTTCCCGGCTACGATGAGATTCCCCCGGCCTCCGGATGGACCCCCCGCCTCGGGTTCACGTTCAGCGAGCGCATGTCGGGCACGTTCAAGCCGCTCGACAAGCTCACGGGAAAGAGCGGCGAAGCCGCGCGGGAAACCAACGGTAAAGAGCTTCCCATGGAATTCGAGCTGGACGCCAAGGCAACCAGGCTGGAGCGCTTTGTTTTCAACCCCACGACGAAAATCAAGGGCAACCTCTACATGGAAGGGCTGGCCAGGCAGGTGCAGATCGAGGGCACGCTGCAGATTCCGTTAATTACGAAGAGAAAGATCATCTACGATTTCACGTTCAACTCGACGGAAGGCAGGAAATACCGCTTCAGCGGGGAGAAAAACATCAAGCTTCTGTCACCGCTCTCTACCTTCACGACGCTTCCGGGCACCGTGACGGACGAGAAGGGGAAAAAGGTGGCTTCCGCGGTCGTCAGGTTCAACCTGCGCAAGGACTTTTTCCCCTTTGTCCGGAGCTTCGGATTCGTGCACTGAAATAATTCCACCTCGCACGGGTTAGGCATATTGAAAGACGAGGTATACGATGTGTCCCGTGTAGCAAGACAGAAAGCACTGTGTAGCTGCACGCCCTTGGCGTGCCCCATTGGCGCCCCGAGGGGGCGCAGCTACACGGGATTTGCCAGCCTAGCTCGCGATAGGCGGGTCGACGTTTTCAAGTTTCAGGTAATGCTCCCTGGCTTCCGCAACGACGAACACGGAACCGGTGACGAGTACGGGAAGGCCGCTCTTGCGCGCGTCCCGGACAGCCGCGTCCATTGCGGCCGACACGCTGTCGTAAGCCCTGGCCCCGCATCTCGCGCCGATTTCGCGCGGAGAAATGGAGCGGTGCACGTCAGGCGAGGAAACGTACGCGCGCCTCGTAAAAGGTCTCAGCATCCCGAACATTTTTTCGATTGGCTTGTCCCCAAGCGCCCCGAACACGAGATGGTATTTTCGGCCGTCGAGCTCTTTCACGAGAGCCTTGACCGCCGGGACGTTGTGCGCGCAGTCGATAATGACCTCGGGCTTTTTTGAAAGTGTCTCGAGCCTTCCTTCCCAGGTCACCTCCCTGAGAGCAGGCGCGATCATGCGCGGCTTCACTGCATATCCCAGGTCCATGAGCTCCTCGAGCGCGGCGCAGCACACGGCGGCGTTTCTTACCTGGTGTCTTCCGCGCAGGGAATTGCGCAGGCCATCGAGGCGGAGCCGCGACCCCCTGTAATCAAACGTTCCGTCCCCGTTTTCGCGGACGATAAAATCCTTCCCCAACCGCTTCAAGTCAGCTCGCTTTGCCGAAGCGCGCCTGCTTATCCTCTTCAGCGCGGCCGTGGGAAGCTTCCCGCAAATCACCGGCGCGGGACCCTTGATGATCCCGGCTTTCTCACCCGCGATCTGCCTGATCGTCGATCCCAGGACCTTCGTGTGCTCGATGCCTATGGTGGTGATCACGTCGACAATGGAATGGCAGATATTCGTGGCGTCCAGCCTGCCGCCCAGCCCGACCTCCACCACGGCCAGGTCCACCTTCATGTCCGCGAACCAGTCGAAAGCGATGAGCGTCGTGATCTCGAAAAAGGTTATCCAGGGGATTTTGCCTTCCAGCCTTGCCTGCTCGATCCTGTTGAACCGCCGGATCACTTCCTTCTTCGGTATCTCCCGGCCGCCGATCCTTATCCTCTCGGTATAGCGGTGAACATGTGGGGATGTGAAAAGGGCCGTTTTGAAGCCGCTCCTTCCGAGCACCTCGACCACCATCTTCGCAACGCTGCCTTTGCCGTTGGACCCCGCGACGTGAAGAGCTCGAAACCTGTCCTGCGGATTGCCTATGCCGGCGGCGGCTTCCCGGACCCTGTCCAGGGTGAAGTTGGAGCTTTTGCCGTCCCTTGAATAGATTGTGCTCAGGATTTGCGGATACTTCATCAGGAGTCGCCTAATATTTTTTTGCATTTAAAGGATGATTTTAAATCAAAACATCCGGAAGTGTGAAATAATTACTTGGCGACTCCTCAAGAGCCGAATTTTTTCGCCAGTTCGATGAACCTGTAAAACTCGCCCAGATCGTCAAGGTTGCGCACCACGGCGCGGCCGTCCGGCTCGACCTCGAGAATGCGCCTTCTGGCCAGCTCGCCGATGGTTTCGGCGATCTTGCCCTTCTCGACTTCGATCGTATTGGCAAAATCGTCCAGGTCGAAATGGAACGAAATGCCATCCTCGCTGTCCTCACCCTCGGTCTCGAGAATACGAATGATGCCCAGGATAATCCTGACCTGCGGGTCCTTTTCAGACAGGATGGCGATCATGTCATCAGCGGATTTGAGCCTCCACGCCATCCTCTTGAGCAGCCTCATGGCAACCGCGGGCGCGCCCTCGGCGATCTTTTCCATGACGCCGACGGGGATGACGATGAGAACCGATTCGTTGATCGCCAAGGCCGACGAGGTCCTGACCGTACCGGTCAGCGCGGCCACCTCGCCGAAAAAATCGTCCTTGCGCATGATGGCGATTGTTTTTTCCATGTCCTTGATCGACTTGTAAATCCTTATTTCCCCGCTGTGCACCAGGTATATCTCGTTCCCCGGATCTCCCTCGTAGAAGACATGCTCGGCTTTCGAACAATTTTTACCGAAGTGTTTCAGTAACGTGTCGAGATTATCCATGGTATTGCCGCTTTCGGATTTTTGGATTTTGAATGCTAACATTATAGGAGGATTTTGAAACTCTGCAATGCCAAATCGTAAAATTGATTGCGATTGGATTCAGTTGCTTTATGGGCGACTGAAGCCTCCCTTTCAAATATCTACCCTCAATAGTGTTTGTCATTTGCCATGGAAGATGGTAATAAGCCGGCATGACCGGCCGCGGAAAAGTGCAGGCCCTCATCGGCATGGGCGCGAACATCGGCAACAGGGAGGAGAATATCCTCCGGGGGGCCGATCTCATCGATGGGATAAAAAACATCCGCCTGCTGGCCCTATCGCCTGTTTACGAGACCACGCCCGTGGGCCCGTCGAAAGAGCCCTACCTGAACGCCGCGGCTCTCGTGGAAACATCGCTCTCTGCCTCGTCGCTGCTGGCAAGGCTCAAGAAAATAGAAAAGATGTGCGGCCGGACGAGATCCATGGTATGGGGAGAGCCGCGACCCCTGGATCTCGACATCCTTCTGTACTCGGATACGGTGATCAGCACCGAAAAAGTCGACATACCGCACGCTTCCCTGCTGGAAAGGGACTTCGCGCTGAAGCCGCTGCTCGATCTCAGGCCGGACGCGGTCCACCCTGCCACCGGACTGCCACTCGCTCCGCTGCTGGGCAACGCAAAGTACAAAACCATCATCTCCCCTCCCCTTCCGCTTCCCTCGGAGCTGGCCTATACGTTGCTCGATCACACGGCGGACATGGGCATCGAGACGAGGGGCAGGAGCTTTATAAATCTTCTCGAAGTCTGCGGCATGTGTCTTGCCGACGTCATGGTCCCGCGCGGGACGCTGCGCGAGTCCGTCAGGCACGACGCCGGGATCGAGGGCAACGATCCTGAGCAGCTGCTCGTGGGGCTGCTGACGGAAATCATCTGGCTGTTCGACGTGAAAAGCTTCGTGCCCTCGAGGATAAACATCGATTTTCCGGCGGATGAGGATCCGCCGGCAGCGCTTTCGGCGTCGTTTTTCGGAAGGGAGATCGTGGAGAATGAAGTCATGACGGTAGTAAAAGCGGCAACCTATC
>JBDRLK010000480.1:0-9636 GCA_043813155.1 Pseudomonadota bacterium
CGGGTAGGGGAGGCTTCAGCCTCCCGCGCTCTGCCAGCGGGTAGGGGAGGCTTCAGCCTCCCGCGCTCTGCCAGCGGGTAGGGGAGGCTTCAGCCTCCCGGAAAAAGAAACGACATGGATTTTAAATACAAAAAATGGATATGGCTCGGCGCGATCGCCGTCGTCGTGGTGCTCGCGGACCAGGGAACGAAAAAGTGGGTGAGCGCGGCGCTGGCCAAACCGGCCCGCGGCCTGTATCCGCCTCCCTGCAACGCGGACGGGCCCGTGTCGGAGCGTGAGATCCTGAAGCCCGTGAAGATGAAGACCGTCATCGAGGGCTACTGGGATTTCAGGTACGTTGAGAACTGCGGGGGCGCGTTCGGGCTGTTCTCGCGTCAAAGGGAGTCCTTCCGCCGTCCCTTCTTCTACGTCACGTCCGTCATCGCGTCCCTGTTCCTGCTGTACCTGTTCATCCGGCTCAAGCCGAGCGAGACCATCCTGCTGGCGGCCTTTTCCGTCATCCTGGGCGGCGCCGTCGGCAATGTCATCGACAGGGTTTCGCTCGGGTATGTCGTGGATTTCATCGAGTGGCACATAAGGGAAAAGGCGCGGTGGCCCACGTTCAACATAGCGGACGTGGGCATTACGGTGGGGCTGGTGCTGATTCTCTTTGACTCGTTCTTCCTGGCGTCCAAGCGGGAGAAGAAAGAAAAGCAGGAACAGAAAAAGCGGGAAAAGACGGAAAAGAAAGAGAAGAAAGGCAAGGAGCCAACGGAATAATGGGGGTGAAGTCTTGAGCGAATCCAGGAAGGAGACAGAGTCCGTCCGGTACCCGCGGCCGGGTTTCATGGACGTCACAATCTCCCTGTTCATGTGGTCCTTCATGCTGCTGATCACGACGATTTTCATTCCCTGGTCCATTGCCAGCATCCTGTGTTTCCCCCTTTTCGACCCGCACCGCAAGCTGCAGCTCATCATTCACAGGACCTGGTGCAACTGGGTGGCTAAAATCTACCCGAAATGGAAATATACTCACAGCGGGTTCGACAAGCTGAAGAAGGGGCAGAATTACGTGGTCATGTCCAATCACCAGAGCTTTGCCGATATCCTGCTTCTGTCGTTTCTTCCCATCACGTTCCGGTGGACGGCCAAGAGAGCCGTTTTCATGGTGCCCCTGTTCGGCTGGCAGTTCTGGCTCGGCGGCCACCTGTCCATCGTGCGCGGGAGCGAGAAGAGCCGCAGGAACTTCATGAAGCGGGCCGTCAGGAGCCTGCGCAGCGGGATCTCGGTCCTGATCTTCCCCGAGGGGACACGGTCGCGCACCGGCGAGATCGGGCCGTTCAAGGCCGGGGGATTCGTGATGGCGGTCAGGAGCGGAACGCCGATACTGCCTCTCGTGATCAGCGGCTCGAGCGACGCGCTTCCCAAGAAGTCATGGGTCATGATCAAGAAAACCTACCCGGTCGTCCGGGCGCTCGACCCGATCGAGACAAAGGACAAGACGGAGGAAGACGTTGCCGGCATGATGAAGGAGCTGCGCGAGAGGATGATCGAGGCGAAAAAGCAGACAGATGCCGAGAGCGCCCGCCTGTTCAAACAGTGGACCGGAACCGGCAAATAACGACATGACGCAGAAGAAACGCCCACCCGACATCCAGACGACGCTGGCGCCGCACGTGCGCAAGCTCCAGCAGTCGGCCGACTCGATCTTCGGGCTCGGGCTCTACCTTCCCAGGGTCATCGAAAGCTGGATGGGCGTTGCGGTCCTGCTGCTGATATATTTTTTCACCTCGTCCAGGGACCTTTACTGGTTTGACAGCGCCGAGCTCGCACTGGCCGGCCTTCAGAACGGCCTGAGCCATCCTCCGGGCCAGCCGCTCCACACCATGGCGCTGCACGCCGGGGCCGCGGGCGGAAACGGGCAGAACGCGGCTCTCCTGTGGATGAATTTCGTTTCCAACCTGGCCGGCGCCCTCTGCGTGCTGCCCGTGTGCTCCATCGTGTTCACCTTGTTGAGAAGAAACAACGGGGAGGGCCCGGAGAGTGGATGGCTGTTATTAAAAGCCACAATGATCGCTGTGCTGGCCGTCGGAGCGGGCATGATTCCCCAGCTGTGGGAGAGCAGCACAAGGGTCGAGGTATATTCCCTGGCCGCCTTCCTCGGGCTCATGCAGATCGCCCTGCTGCTCCCCGTGCTGTCCGGCGATGCAAGGAAGCCGGGGCGGATCTTCTGGACGGTCCAGGGGCTGCTTCTCGGCCTGCTTTTCTCGACCAACCCGATCATGGCGGCCGCCAACATGGCGGCGACCTTGCTGGCCGCCATCGTGTCCCTGAAGGAAAGAAAACTGCGGCTCACCGCGGCGCTTCTCATGGCGGCGCCGGGCTTTGCCGTGGGCATTCTTCCCTACATTCACCTGTTTTATGTCGCGGGGCTCGAGGACAGGTTCGTATGGGGGGCTCCCGCCACGGCCGGCGCTTTCATGTTCTACATCAGGGGCGGGGACTATGCGCACAATCTGGGCGCGTCACCGGGAGGCGTTTTCACGCACCTTGGCGTGTTCGGGATCTGGAACATGAAGCAGGGGATCCTGGCGCTCGTGCTCGCGGGCATGGCCGGGTGGATGCTCGCGCTGCTGCGCCATGAAGGGGCCCTGGTCCTGATCGTGGGCTGCTTTTGCATACCGCTCCTCTTCGTGTGCAAGAACGATCCCTACCTGCCCGATATTCCGGATTTCTTCAATTACCTGTCCGCGGGCTACTGGCTGCTTGCCGCCGGGACCGTTGCCCTCATGCTGACCGTGCTGCAGCGGCTGCGCTCCGGCCTGCTGCGAAGGATTCTCATGCCGGCGGCCGCGGGCCTCTGGCTTGTTTCCATGGCGCTTCTCCCCCCCACGCTCTGGTCGCGCTCGAGGATGGAGAACAAGGTGCCGCGCCGGCTGGCCGAGGCTTCCCTGGCCGAGGCGCCGGAGGGCGCCATCGTGCTCGTTTCATCGGACCACCTGTTTTTCCCTCTCTTCTATCTCACGGAGGGGGAGGGCGAGCGGCCGGACGTCGTCCTCATCAATGCCGGGTTTGCCAGCTCTTCCTGGTACTGGAAGATGCTCTACAACCGGCACCCGGAGCTCGAGCCCTTTGACATCCGCGCTTCCGACAGGTACGAGAGGATCGGCAATTTTCTTGCCGCCAACCCGGGCAGGGAGGTCCTTGCCGAGAACCTTTTCCTCGGGAACCTGGCGCGGCGCCTGCTGTGCCTTGGCGGGTGGCTCGTGGAGACAGGAGACCTGTGCATGGACGCGCGGGCCGGGGAAAGGCAGGCAAAACGCGAGCAGGCCAGGCAGCGCCTCGTATCCTGGGTTGAGCAATTCGGCGGGCCCGGGACCGTTGACGAGCGCGTGCTCGCCACCGTGGGCCTGTCCTGGGGGCATGACGAGAGGAGCATGGGCCTGAACGCGGACGCCGTAACAAGCTATCTTGCCGGGGCGGGCATGCAGTGGGAGGGGTTGACCGACAATGTCAGAGCGGGGCAGATGCCGTTCGTTGCGAGCTTCACGGGCCCGGCCATGCTCAGCAGCGCGGCCTACAATCTGCTTTACGCGTCAGAGCTCATGCAGTTCTTCGACAGGGAGCGCGCGGCCGATCTGGCCGCCCGCGCAGCCGCGCTGAGCCGCTGAAATTTATTAAAGGTTGCGGACCTCGTCGTTCTGTTGTAAGAATGGATGCTTGAATCAGGAGGAACCGCCATGTCGAAAGTAGCCATCATCGGGGTTGGACAGACAAAGTTTGTCCGCGGATACCCGGGCTCAATCCGGGAGCTTGCCTTCGAAGGGTTCAAGGAAGCCCTCGAAGACGCGGGGATCGAGAAAAAGCAGATCGATGCTTCCATTGTCGCATCAGCGCCTGAATACGACAAGCAGCGGTCGCCGGCGGGCGTGATGGCGGAATATCTCGGCCTTACGCCCCAGGCCACCTGCTACGTCGAGTCGCTGTGCAGCTCGAGCAGCATGGCGCTCAGGGTGGCCTACAGTATGGTCAAGGCCGGCCTGCACGACACCATCGTCCTCATAGGCTTTCAGAAGATGTCTGAAATATCGAGCAAGGAATCCCAGGAGAGGATGGGGAGGGGGGCCGACATCCAGTGGGAATCGCCCTTCGGAACCATGATGCCGGCCTACTATGCCATGCATGCCCGTGCCCACATGGACAAGTACGGCACAACGCTGGAAGATTTGGCCGCCATCAGGGTCAAGGCGGCCACCTACGGCCAGATCAACGACAGGGCCGTGTACCGCAAGCCCGTGACCATGCAGATGCTGGCGGACCCGGAGAGCAAGATGGCCGGCCCCGTGGCGCGGCCGCTGAGGGTAGGCGACTGCTGCGCAAACGCGGACGGGAGCGCCTGCCTCATCGTGGCCGGCGAGGAAAAGGCGAAGGCCGCGAAAAAGAAGCCGGTCTGGATCATGGGCCTCGGGGCTGCGTCGGCGTCGGTGAACATGTCGGGGAGGGACATGTTCAGCGGCCTTCGCGTTGCCGAGGAAGCGGGTCGGCAGGCCTATGCCATGGCCGGCGTGACGCCGAAGGACATCGATGTGGCCGAGGTGCACGACTGTTTCACGATCGCCGAGATGATGGCCTATGAAAACCTGGGCTTTGCAAAGCCAGGCGAGGGCAGGGACCTCATCCGATCAAAAGAGACCTACAAGGAAGGGTCCATACCCGTCAACGTGGACGGCGGCCTGCTTTCAAAGGGCCATCCCATCGGGGCCACGGGGGCGTCCCAGGTCAGGGCAGTGGTGCTCCAGCTTCGCGGCGAGGCCGGCGACATGCAGGTCAGGGACCCCAAGGTCGGCCTTGTTCACAACATCGGCGGCGTGGGGCTGTACGGCAACGTGACCATACTCGGAGTCTGACGGCATGGTGTGCGGGGCTTTAAGCCCCGCCCATGTCTTTAACGTGAGGTGAAACATGGGAAAACCGGAAACAGACGACAGGTTCAAGAAGTTCGGCACCGTGAGCTTCACGGCCATTTCCAAGACGAACGATTTTATCGCGCACCTGGAGGAAGGCAGGGTCATGGGCACGAAGTGCGCGGGGTGCGGGGCGCTCTATTTCCCGCCGCGCTCCGACTGCCAGCAGTGCATGACGAGCACCATGGAGTGGTTCGAGGTCGCGGGAACGGGAAAGCTGGCCGCCTGCAGCGAGCTGATATTCGGGCCCGTGGGGTTCGAGGAGGACCTGCCCTACACCATTGCCGTGCTGGACTACGGGGGCTACAAGGTTTTTGGAAGGATAGCGAAGGGCATACCCTATGACGAGCTGAAGGTCGGAATGGAGCTGAGGACCAGGTCCAACACCCTTGGGAGCGGACAGCTCAACTACGTTTTCGACAAACCGTAGCGGCGCGGCCGCAACAGGAGGAATCCAATGAGCAATAACCAGGACTGGTTCTCGAGGGAAAGGCGGGATTTTCCCGACTTCAACAACCTCGAGAACAAGGTAAAGGACTATTTTTCAAAGAGCAGGTGGTGGAAGTACAAGGGGAAGCTGATCTACGTCGTCATTGCGCTTCTCGTCGGCGCCTGGTTCCTGTCGGGCATCTACGTGGTCAACCCGGGCGAGCTGGGCGTCGTGCGGCAGTTCGGGCAGGAGGTGGCCCAGACCATGCCCGGCCTGCAATATCATTGGCCCTTCCCCATCCAGCGCAAGGACATCGTGAACATCGAGGAGATCCGCAGGATCGAGGTGGGGTTCAGGTCAGTGGAAAAGCACGGGGAGCAGTCCATCACCGACAGGCACCTCGAGGAGTCGCTCATGGTCACGGGCGACGAGAACATCGCCGACATCCAGATGCTCGTGCAGTACCGCGTGAAGAGCGCGAGCGATTTCCTGTTCAAGGTGAGGGACCCGGAGATGGCGCTCAAGAAGGCCTCGGAGGTGGCGCTGCGCGGGGTGATCGGCAAGACCGAGATCGACGAGGCCATGACAACGGGCCGGTCGCGCGTTGAGGCGGACACGCTCAAGTTCCTGCAGAAGCTGCTCGACGACTACAAGACGGGCCTGTACGTGATCGAGGTCAAGCTGCTGGTCGTGGACCCGCCCGACCTGGTCAAGGACGCCTTCCACGAGGTCGTAAGAGCCATGGAGGACAAGACCAGGCTCATCAGGGAGGCTGAAGGCTACAGGGAGGACATCGTTCCCAAGGCAAGGGGCGACGCGCAGAAGATGATCAAGAACGCCGAGGCCTACAAGGAGAAGCGGACCAAGGAGGCCGAGGGCGACGCGAGCAAGTTCGATCAGGTGTTCGCCGAGTACGAGAAGGCAAGGAGCATCACGCGCGAGAGGCTGTACCTCGAGACGGTCCAGAGGATCCTCGACGACGTTGAAAAAATCATCATCAGCTCCGGCGTTTCCAAGGCCGGCTTGCAGAAGCTGCTTCCCATTAAAAAGTTCGCGACCATCGAGGGCGCAGGCCAGTAAAGGATGGAGGAAAATATGACTACAAACAAAGCAGTAACCGTTTTTGTCATCGTCGTGGCCCTGGCGGGCGTTGCCTTTGCAAGCTCCGTTTACACCGTGGACATGACGCAGCAGGTCATCATCACGCAGATGGGCGAGTACGTGAGGACGAACGCCCAGGCCGGCCTGGATTTCAAGGTTCCCTTTGTCCAGAAGGTCCATGTCTTTGAAAAGCGCGTGATCGTGTCCGACGCTCCGCCGGCCGAGTACCTCACGCTCGACAAGAAGAGGCTTCTCGTGGACAGCTACACGCGGTGGAGAATCGACGATCCCATCAAGTTCTTCATGAGCGTGCGCAACGAGCTGGGCGCGCGCTCGCGCCTCGACGACATCGTCTATTCCGAGCTCAGGGCCCACATCGCGGCCCATGATTTCAAGGACATCATCGGCGAGAAGCGCGAGAACATCATGGACGACGTGGCCGGGAAGGCGGGGAAGATCGTCAGCGACTACGGGATCAAGATCATCGACGTGAGGATCAAGCGGGCCGACCTGCCGAAAGAGGTGCAGCAGAGCGTGTTCGACAGGATGAAGGCCGAAAGGCAGAGGATCGCCAAGAAGTACAGGGCCGAGGGCGAGGAGCAGGCAAGGATCATCAGGGCCAACGCGGACAAGGAGGCCACGATCCTGCTGGCCGACGCGTACAAGACAAGCAACGAGCTGCGGGGCGAAGGCGACGCGCTGGCCACGACGATCTACGCGGCCGCGTACGAGAAGGACGAGGAGTTCTACAGCTTCCTCAAGTCACTCGAAGCCTACGAGAAGATCTTCGTCGGCGAGACCTCGATCATCCTGGACACGGACTCCAAGCTCTTCAAGTACCTCGAAGGCCCGTAGGATGCTGTCGGCTTTTATGGAAACTCGGGTAGGGGAGGCTTCAGCCTCCCGTTCGCACAGCTGAAACAAAACGCACACGTATCAAGGCAGTGAACGAAAGACGTGAGGTCCGGCAGGTTCATCGACTTCTACAAAGTGCTTCAGGTCGACCCTGACGCGGACGCCGAGGTCATCGAGGCGGCCTTTCGCAGGCTCGCGCGCAAGTACCACCCCGACACCAACCCGCGGCGCGAGGCCGAAGAGATCATGAAGCAGCTGACCGAGGCCTACGAGGTCCTGTCCGACCCGCGGAAGCGCTCGGAGTTCGACGCGATCAGGCGCCAGGCCGTGCGGGGGGGGCCGGGCCCTGCCTGGGGGGGCCGGCCGGAGGCAGGCCCGCCTCAAACCGCGGCCGCTGCCATGATCAGGAAATACATCGTGCGCGCGATCATGATTACGGCGATCGTTCTGGCCTGGCGCGTCCACCCAAGGCTGGGCGCAGTCCTGGCCGTGGCCGCGATCATTTACTTTTTCCTGAGCGCCGGAAGGACCCGGCGGTAAATTGAGATCGCTGCCATCTCCAGGCGGCGATTCGAACTCGCTGTCATCCCGCAATCGAATCGGATTAATGTGTCATCCCGCCTATAGCAGCAATCCAGATGACACGCCAAGAGAGGGGAACATCGCCTCGGGATGACTGCATGGTTTTGAAAATGCAATGAACACCGAGGCTGCATGGCCCCCTGACGCATTCAGACGGTCTTTTCCGGCGCGTCGGGCACGCCCTCTTTTCTCTTGGCGCCCTTGATTTTTTTCGGCATGAGCTCGGAGCCCTTGCCCTGACGGCGCAGCCACAGCCTGTGCAGGATGACCTCGCGCTTGAGAAGCTGGATGGCCAGGGCCGGGTCCACGCCCTTGGGGCACACCTGGGAGCAGGACGAGGCAAAGTGGCAGCGCCAGCAGCCGTGCGAGTTGTCCACGATATCGACCCTTTCCTTTGCACCCTCGTCGCGCATGTCCTTGATGTACCTGTAGGCCTGGGCCAGGGCCTGGGGCCCCGCGAACTCGCTGTCGCTCGCCGCCGTGGGGCATGCCGACAGGCACAGGCCGCACTTGATGCAGTAGGTGAACTGGTAGATCCAGTCGAGGTTTTCCGGCGTCTGCGTGTATTCGCCCCGGGCGTTGTCCAGCTCCTTCCCGTCCTTTCGAAGGATGTAGGGTTTCACGCTCTTGTGCTTCTCGAACATGGACATCTGGTCGCAGGCAATGTCGCGCATGACATCGTAGTTGGGAAGCGGCTTGACCTCGATTACGTCGCCGTCCAGTTCGTACACCTGGGTCTGGCAGCCGAGCACGGGAAGCCCGTTGACGAACATGCCGCAGGAGCCGCAAACCCCCATCCTGCACGAGTAGCGGAAGGACAGCGTGTTGTCCTGCTCCTCCTTGATCCGGATGAGCGCGTCCAGCACGGTCGTTCCCCGGGCCACGTCCAGCCTGTACTCCCCGTGAGAGCCGTCGTCGCCCTTGTCCGGGTCGAACCGCAGCACCTGAAACGTATACGTCCTGGTCTCGACTTTCCCTTCGGCTCTTTCCTCTTTCTTTTCTTCCGGCATTATTCTCTCCTCCGCGCGGGACAGAGTATACTCTGTCCCCGCTCCTTACTTGTAAGCCAGGTAGGTGGTGTACGTGCCGTACGCCGCCAGCGCGATCCCGATGATCGTCAGGACCCATCCCAGGGGCTTTTCGAGCTTTTTCCCGGCAAAGGCCTCGATGAGGATGTTCCACAGGCCGTAGAGCCCGTGGTACAGGGCCACGACCAGAAAGACGACATAGATGACGAGGCTCGAGACATCCCCGGCCCTCGCGGCAACGGCCGCCCAGTCCACCGGCTCGGCGCCGGCCGGCGGCTGATAGAAAAACGCCACCAGGCCCGGCAGATGCATCATTCCCATGTGAAGGGAAAGAAGCAGAAGCAGGATCGCGCCCGTGATCATGAGAAGAAGCCAGCGATATGAATCTTTCATTCTACAACCTCATTATCGAAGGTGAAAAAACTCCACGACCGACAATCCGATCATAACCGCCCCGGCCATCATGAGAAGATACAGAAACGGCCGCTGGGCCTTGATCGACGCCTTGTACGGGTACGTCGGCCGCGCGGGCTTGCCGATGAAAAACCCGAACTCGATGAAGAGCAGGCGAAACCCGTTGATGGCGTGGTAGAGGAATGCGAGGAGGAGCAGGAACTCGAGCACCTTGGCAAAGGGCGTTGTCATCATCGCCATCAGCGCGTCCCAGGTTTCCTGTCCCTTGACCCTCTCGCCCACA
>JBDRLK010000481.1:0-8224 GCA_043813155.1 Pseudomonadota bacterium
CCCAAGGTGGGTAGGGGCGGCTTCAGCCGCCCGTGGAGACAAAGGTCGCGGGAGGCTAAAGCCTCCCCTACCCGGGGTGTTTATGAGATGGCTTCCAGTCACAAACAAGCCACTTTGTGTGATGTGCGTCTCCCGGTAGACAATGGCAGAAAGTCATGGAGAGCAGTTCCCCGACCATCCCTTCCCTTCTGCCCCCCTCCTCAGCGCGCTTCTCCCTGAACCCCATCCGCTCCCAACCTCTCGGGTGCTCAGCTCTTCACGCGCTGCTGCAGGACTCAATAAAAACCGGGCGACTTGTTGTCAGACGGGAGAAAACAGGTTAGATTATCCCATCAACAGGAGACACGGCATGGGCTATGAAACAATAAAGGTCGAGACCGGCGGCGGCGTCGGCATCATCAGCCTGAGCAGGCCCGAGAGGATGAACGCGGTCATCGAGGAGATGTACGTGGAGATCCGCGGGGCGCTGGACGAGGCGCGCGGCAACGGCGAGGTTCGCGCGCTGATCCTCACGGGCTCGTCGTTCATGAAGGGCGGGGTCGAAAAACAGGCGTTCTGCGCCGGGGCGGACCTGAAGAAGCACGCCGCCGGCGAGAGGACCGCCGCGCAGAAGAGGGCCTACATCCTGCTGGCGCACGACACCACGAGAATGATTCATGAATTCGAAAAGCCCGTGATCGCGGCAATCAACGGGCCGGCCAGGGGCGCGGGCACGGAGATGGCCGTGAGCTGCGATTTCATCTTCATGGCCGAGGAAGCCACCCTGGCCTTCCCGGAGACCGGCCTCGGCACGTTCGTGGGAGGGGGCGTGACGCGCCACCTTCCCGCGATCGTGGGCATGGCCAGGGCCAAGGAGCTCGTCTCCTCGGGAAGGGTCGTGGACGGAAGGGAGGCAGAGAAGATCGGGCTCGCCCTGCGCTGCTTCCCGCTGGCCCGGCTCATGGACGAGGCAAAAGCCTTTGCCGAGGCGCTCGCCGAAAAGGCGCCGCTTTCCATGCGGCTGGCGAAGAAGCGGCTGCAGCAGCCCGCGGCCCTCGACCTCGAGACGGTCCTGCACCTGGAGGCCGAGGCCATCCTCTCGTGCATGGACACGGGGGACTGGCACGAGGGCGTGCGCGCCTTCAACGAAAAACGAAAACCCGTGTACAGGGGAGAGTAAGATGAGCCTGCAGCGTGTTCTGAACGCGCGCTCCGTGGCGATCATCGGGGCGTCGCTGGACGAGAAGAAGCGGGGGTACAGGGCCATCGAGGTCCTGCTGCGCGAAAAGTTCGACGGCGACATCTACCCGGTCAACCCGCGCGTCGAGAGCATCCTCGGCCTCAAGTGCTACGCCGGCGTCCTGGACATACCGGGCGAGGTGGACATCGCGCTGATCACCACGCCGGCCGAGACCATGCCGCAGATCATCGGGGAGTGCGGCCGCAAGGGCGTGGCAGGGGTCGTCATCATCGCAGGCGGCTTTGCCGAGCTCGGCGACAAGGGCAGGCACCTGCAGGAGCGGGTCACGGCCGCGGCCCGGGACGGCAACGTGCGCATCATAGGGCCCAACACGAGCGGCATGATCAACGTGCGACAGAACCTGAACCTCGTGGGCGTCACCGACGTGCCGAAAGGCGACATCGCGCTGCTCACCCAGAGCGGCAACATGGCCCTGCACATCATCACCGAGGCCGGGCTGAAGAGCCGCAAGGGCTTTTCCTACTACGTGGGCGTGGGGAACGAGGCGGACATCCGTTTCCACGAGTACCTCGAGTTTTTCGCCGAGGACCCGGGAACCAGGGCCATCCTCATGTACGTGGAGGGCATGCACGACGGAAGAAAATTCCTCCAGCAGGCCTACAGGACCACGCTCAAGAAGCCGATCATCCTGCTCAAGAGCGGGAGGTCCACCAAGGGCCGCAAGTCGGCCGGGTCCCACACGGGCGCGCTTGCCGGGATGTCGGAGGTCGCGCGCTCGGCCTTCGAGCGCGCGGGCATCATCACCATCGAGCACTCGTCCGAGCTCTTTCCCGCGGCCGAGACGCTCTCGGGCCTCCCTCCCATCGGGAACAACAGGGTCGCCATCCTGGCCGACGGCGGTGGGCACGCCACCATCGCGGCCGACGTTCTTACCGATTTCGGCGTCGAGATCCCCGAGCTCAAGAAGCCCACGCGCGAGCATTTGAAAGGGCTCCTCAACCCGAACGCTTCCCTGCGCAACCCCGTGGACGTGGCGGGCGCGGCCGACGTCAACCCGGCCGTGTTCGCGTCCTGCGCGCGCACGCTCCTGAAGGACGAGCACGTCGGGGGGCTTCTCATTGTGGGCCTCTTCGGGGGGTACGGCATACGCTTTTCCGACAAGCTCACGTTCATCGAAGAGGACGCGGCGCACCAGATGGGCAAGCTCGTGGCGAAAACCGGCAAGCCCATCGTGGTCCACAGCCTCTACACCTACGCCAGGCCGCACTCGCACGAGCTCCTGCGCTACTACGGCATCCCCGTGTACGATTCCCTGGAGATCGCCTGCAGGTGCGTGGCGGTCCTGTCCCAGTACGGCCAGTACCTCGGGACCTACCACACGAGGACAAACTTCGTGTTCAACTGGGGGGCGAAGGCAAAGCCGGAGGGTGCGGCCCTCATCGAAGGGGCGCGGGCAGAGAGAAGGTGCGCGCTCCTGGAGCACGAGGCCAAGGAGCTTCTGCGCCTTCACGGCGTCCCTGTTCCGAAAGAAGCGCTGGTCGCGAGCGCGGACGAAGCCGCGCGCGTGGCCGGGGAGCTCGGCGGGCCGGTGGCGCTGAAGGTCGTTTCCCCCGTCATCCTGCACAAGAGCGATGCGGGCGGCGTCATGCTCGGCCTGGCCACGCAGAAGCAGGTCAAAGCGGCTTACCGGCAGATCGTGGAGAACGCCAAAGCGTTCAACGGGAAGGCCGACGTGCGCGGATGCCTCGTCTCCCCCATGGCGGCCGAGGGCCTGGAGGTCATCGTCGGCACCAGGATCGACGAGCAGTTCGGTCCCGTCGTCATGTTCGGCCTGGGCGGCATCTTCGTGGAGGTGATCAGGGACGTCTCCTTCCGCGTGCTTCCCATCTCACGCTTGTCGGCGAGAAAAATGATATCGGAGATAAAATCGTCCCCGATCCTGAGCGGCGTGCGCGGAAGGCCGCCCGTGGACCGCGGCGCGCTGTGCGACCTGCTGCTTGCCGTCGGGGAGATCATCGAGGCATACCCCGCCATCCGCGAGATGGACCTCAACCCGGTCATCGCCCGTCCCGACGGCGCGACCGTGGTGGACGCCAGGATCATCCTGCACCGCAGCGGCGAGCCTCGAAACAATTGCATTAAAGGGTGAGAGGCCAGAAGAGCGGGACGCACAGCACGATCACTACCAGCACAACCAGCGTGAGCGGCACGCCGAGCTTGAGGTAATCGGTGAACCTGTAGCCTCCGGGGCCCATGACCATCAGGTTGGCCGGATGGGCCACGGGGCTGGTGAAGCTCGACGAGGCGGCCATGGCCAGCGCCATCATCAGCGCGTGGGGCGAGAGCCCCATGTCCGCGGCCGTGCTCAGGATGATCGGCGACATGAGCACCACCAGGGCCGACGTCGGAATGATGCTGGTGGCCATGAACGTCACCAGGAGCAGGCCAAGCATGACCGCCATGGCGCCCATCGGCTGCAGCGCCGTCACCACGCCGTGCGCCGCCAGCCCGGCCGCGCCCGTCTGGTCCAGCGCAAGGCCCAGCGGGAGCATGCCGGCGATCAGGAAGACCGCCTTCCACTCGATGGCCCGGTAGGCTTCCTCCATGGTGAGGCACCGGGTCACCACCATGAACGCTGCGCCGACGACGGCCGCAATGTAAATCGGCACAACGCCAAGGAGCACGGGCAGCAGCACCGCGGCCATGATCAGCGTGGAGATCCAGGCTTTTTCTTTGGCCGGCCTGGGCTGTGCGGCTTCGGTCAGCACCACGAAATCATGTTCGCGGCCGAGCAGGGCCAGCTTCTCCCGGGGACCGTACAGCAGAAGCGCGTCGCCGAACCGCAGGGGAAGCCCGGCAAGGTTGGACCTGGCGGGGCGGCCGCGGCGCCAGAGGGCAAGCACGCTCAAGCCGTATTTCTCGCGGAACCGGATCTGGCGCAGCGTCTTGCCGGCCAGGGTCGTGTGCGGCGAGAGAATCGCTTCCATCAGCCCGACCCGCTCGGATTCCATCCGGTCCGGCTCCCGGGCGGCCTCGCGCTCGACCTCCAGGCCTTCCATCGCGCGGACCAGGTCGAGGTCCTCGGCCCTGGCGATGACCAGCAGCAGGTCGCCGGCCTCGAGCCGCTCGCCGGCATCGACCACCACCCGGCTCACCCCGTCGCGGTGGATTGCGAGCACGCGCATGTCCAAGGCGTCGCCGAGCCTGCTTTTCTTCAGCGTGCGGCCGGCCAGCGCGCAGCCGGGGGGCACGCGCATTTTCATCAGCCGCTCGTGCATCCTGTAGGCGCCGGTCAGCTCGTCGGGCCCCACGGATTGCACGCGGCCCAGATCGCCCGCGGCCCGTCCGAGCGCTTTTACTTTTTCACTCGGTCCGTGGATCAGCAGCCTGTCGCCGGCCTGCAGCGGCTCATCCTGCAGCCCGGTCCGGCGCACTGTTTTTTCCCGGAGCATGGCAAGCACGCTGAGGCCGTAGCGTGCCTGGAATTCGACCTGGCGCAGGGTCTTGCCCTCGAGAGCGGAGCTGCCGGACACGAGCGCCTGGGCGAGCGCCCCATCCCCGGCGGTCAGGCCTTCGATGGAAGCGGTTTGCTCTTCCACGGCCAGCTCCCGCCAGCCGCCGAGCTCGTCGAGCTGCTCGATCCGGCCCTGCACCACCAGCCTGTCGTCGGCCTTCAGCGTTTCCGCGGGGCCGGGCGAGAGAACCGTCCGTCCCTTGCGGATGATCTCGACGACGTAGAGCCCGAGCATGCTTCCGAGCCGGCTTTGCGCGAGGGTCCTTCCCGCGAGAGCGGAGTCCGGCCGCACGCGCAACACGAACGTCCTGTCCTGCAGCTCGTACCGGGCGCGCAGGCCGGGCCGGTCCGCTTCCGATTCCCGCGCAACATCGCGCATGGGCAGCAGCCGCCGGCCGATCGTGGCCGTGAACGCCACGCCGGCGGCCATCACCGCCAGCCCGACCGGCGTGAAGTCGAACAGGCGGAAATGGGGCAGCCCTGCCTCGCGCAGGGCGCTGCTGACAAGAATGTTCGGCGGCGTGCCGATCATTGTCGTCAGTCCGCCGAGCAAGGACCCGAAGGCCAGCGGCATGAGCAGCCGGGACGGCGGGGTCCCGGTCTTTCGTGCGATGTCCATGGTCACAGGCAGGAGCAGGGCCGCGACCGCCACGTTGTTCATGAAGGCCGACATCAGGCCGGCGGCCAGCATGATGACCGTGATGATGCGCGCCTCGCTTCGGCCGGCCATCCGCAGGATTTGGCGGCCGATGATGTTCGCCACGCCCGTGCGCTGAAGCCCCGCGCTGAGGATGAACACGGCCCACACCGTCACCACGGCCGGGTTGCTGAAGCCCGACAGGGCCTCGATCGGTGTCGCAAGCCCGGTCAGCGCCACCGTCCCCAGGACGAGCAGAGCCGTCGCTTCCATGGGAATCCATTCGGTGACGAGCAGCACCACGGACACGCCGAGGATCGTCAGGACAAGGATGATTTCAGGGGTCATTTCCGCACCTGCCGGTTATAACTTTATAAGGCATGCGAAAAGGCAAAGCAATAATTATACCGCGATCGCATTTAGCTATTTATTATTGACACGAGGAATCGGATAACATAGTAGTTGCGGGCATTGGGGCTATACACCACATGGGGCAAAATGTCACGCCGGAGGGAGGGACAGGCGCCTCGATCCCCATGTGTTTACTAGAAAAATGAATCTGGCACATTGTTTGCTTATAGTGCGGGTTTCAAGAATAACTATAGTCAAGCTGCAGCCGCGCGCCCTCGGGGCGCCTGTAGCTGCGCCCCCTCGGGGCGCCGATGAGAGGTTCCATGAAGATCGCAGTGGTCTACAACCGTGACAGCAAGAGCGTGATCAACCTGTTCGGGATCCCGAACCGCGAGAAGTACGGAAAAAAATCGATCCAGCGGATCGTCGACGGGCTGAAGCAGCACGGCCACCAGGTAAAAAGCCTTGAGGGCGACAAGGACCTGATCAAGAATCTCGAGGAGTTCATGCCCAGGGTCGTGAAGGGCGAGATCCCGGGCATGGTCTTCAACCTGTCCTACGGCATCCAGGGCCAGGCCCGCTACACGCACGTTCCCGGCATTCTCGAGATGGTGGGCATTCCCTACGTGGGCTCGGGGCCGCTGGCCCACTCGCTTTCGCTGGACAAGGTCGTGGCAAAGATACTCTTCAAGCAGCACGGCCTTCCCACGCCGGACTTCGCCGTGCTCGATGCGCCGGGCTTCGAGGCCCCTGACCTGGCCTACCCCATCATCGTCAAGCCCAAGAACGAGGCCGTCTCCATGGGCATCAGGATCGTAGGCAGCGAGAAGGAGCTGCGCGAGGCGGCGCAGTCCATCTTCGACGTGTTCGATCAGCCCGTGCTGGCCGAGCAGTACATCGAAGGCAGGGAGATCAACGTGGGCCTCATCGGCAACAACCCGCCCGAGGCCTTCCCTCCGTGCGAGATCGTTTTCGGCGAGACGGGGCCGAAGATCTACACGATCGAGGACAAGAAGGGCCAGTCCGGGCGGAAGATCCAGTGGCTGTGCCCGGCGCCCCTGGAGGGGGAGCTGGCCGAAAGGGCCAGGGAGATAGCGAAGAAAGCCTTCGCCGCCCTCGGCTGTTTTGACTGCGCCCGCGTTGACATGCGCCTGGACGCTCACGGGAACCTCCACATCCTGGAGATCAACAGCCTGCCCAGCCTGGGGGAGCACGGCTCGTACACCATCGCGGCCGCGCAGGTGGGGCTCGACTTCCCGGGGCTGATAGGCCGCCTCGTGGAGGTGGCCAGCGCGCGGTACTTCGGCACGCCCGAGCCGCCCAGCGTCGACATGAAGGAGCGTGACCCGGCGAAGCTCATCTTCTCCTTCCTCACGCAGCGGCGCGACATGATCGAGCGGCGCCTCAAGGAATGGACGGCCATGTCCAGCCGCACGTCCGACCCCGTGGGCAACAACATGGCCCTGGAGAAGCTCGCAAAACGCTTCAAGGAATTGAACATGAAGCCCGTCGACGATCTGACCGACGGGAAATCGGCCTGGACGTGGCAGACCTCGGCCGGGCTCGAGGGCGGCACGCTCTTTATAGGCCACATCGACGTTCCGCTCGGGCTGGACGCTCAGAGCCAGGCGTTCAGGCGCGAGCCGGAATGGCTCTACGGCGAGGGCATCGGAACCTCGCGCGCGCCCCTGGTCATGCTCGATTTCGCGCTCAGGTCCCTGAGGCATTGCAGGATGCTTCGGGGCCGGCGCATCGGCGTCCTGTATTACGTCGACGAGGGCAGGGACTGCCGCTACAGTGCGGAGCTCATACGGCGGGCCTGCGCCAGGGCGGGGCGCGTCATCGTGCTGCAGCCGGGAAGCGGCGAGAACCTCATCATCATCCAGCGCAGGGGGCTGAGGAAGTACAGGCTCGTGATCGAGGGCAGGACAAGAAGGCTCGGGCAGCACAAAAAATCGCCGGACGTGCTTGCCTGGACCATGGAAAGGCTCAATGCCATTGCCGGGCTTTCCTCGCGAAAGGAGCGCATCGCCCTGTCGGCCGTTGATCTGAAGGTCGATGCCTTCCCAACGCTTCTTCCCCACCGGGTGACGGTAAATCTTCATGTCGGATACCTCGACGTCAAGGCGGCCGACGGGGCGGAGGAAAGCGTCAGGAGGCTGCTGGGAAAAAACGGGATACGCTGGAAGCTGGAGAAAATTTCGGACCGCCCGGCCATGAAGGAGAGGCGCGCGAGCAGCGCGCTGATAAGAGAGCTGGCCGCCGTGGCCCGGAAATGGGACATTCCCCTGACAAGGGACTCCTCGGTCATGCCGTCGGCGGGCGGGCTGGTCCCGCCGAAGACAGCGGTCCTGTGCGGCATAGGCCCGGTGGCCAGGGACCTGTACACGCCGGGAGAAGCGGTGAACCGGATCAGCCTGATCCAGAGGACGCTTCTTCTCGCGCAGTTTCTGGCCGGGGGGGAAGAGCGGGAGTAGCCAGGTAAATATTTTCCGGTGGGTAGGGCGGGATGCACCCGGGAGCCTGAAGGCTCCCCTACCCG
>JBDRLK010000482.1:0-7858 GCA_043813155.1 Pseudomonadota bacterium
TGTAAAACTCCGAGATCTTCTTCGGCGATCGCACCTTTTCGGCAACATCTTCCAGGATGGGAATAAGCTCGTTCCACCTTCCCTCTTTCCCCATGATCCTGATGATATTGTTGAAACATTCTTCATTTTCAGGAGCGAGGCGGAGGGCTTCCATGAAATCCTTTATACCTTCTTCATGCCGCTCGAGGACCTCGATTTTCATCTGCGCGGTTCGCTGGAGGATTTCCGCCTTCATTTCGTCCTTCTCCATGCTCTCGATCAGCCTGCCCGCGACTTCTATGTGCTTCTCCGCATCCTTCAGCTCGAACGTGATGTTTTCGAGGAAGAGCAGCGGGATGATCGACTTGCCATCCAGCCCGGCCGCCTTTTCGAACCTTTCCATGGCATCCTCGGTCCTTCCTTCTTTCATCAGCAATTCGCCGACCATGCATTCATAGATGGACCGCGTGGCGGCGTCGACTTCCTCGCTCTCTTCCCTGGCCTCGAGCAGCTTCAGGAACGCGCTGTTGTTCCTGCTCGATCGAATCAGATGTTCGAGGATAATATCAAAAGGCCTTGTGGCGTCTTTCTCGTCAAAAGGAATCCGGGAAATCAGCTTCTCTTCCTCCGCGTCCGGGCCGGACTTTATGTTCAGCCTGCTTTTTATCATTTGCAGGTCATGAATAAAGGCTATCCTCGAATGCTCGTCCGGCGCGCTTTCTATCATTTTCCTCTTGATCT
Organism: Pseudomonadota bacterium; assembly: GCA_043813155.1. Taxonomy (GTDB): domain Bacteria; phylum Myxococcota_A; class Polyangia; order DRWM01; family DRWM01; genus JBDRLK01. Next base: position 721 of record JBDRLK010000482.1, read on the forward strand.
CCGCCAGGGATTTCCATTCGCCGATGGAGCGGAATGTGAACTCAAGGTTTCTCAGGGGCACGAGATCCGACGGTTTGATAGACAGCGCCTTCATGAACCAGTCAGCAGCCTCTTTCGGATTATTGAGCCGGTCGAGCCACAGCTCGCCGAGCTCGATGGCCTTGCGATACTGGTTCTCGGAGTCGAGCGCCGTCTGGAATTCCTGGAAAAGCATCTCCGACAGGAAGTCGAAGTTGCCTTCCTGCTCACACAGGCGGATCAGGGCCTCGCGCGCCTCGTGCAGCCCCGGCTCCATTCGGAGCGCCTGGTTGTAGCTGTCGTAGGCCATGTCCGTTCTTTCGAGGGACTCTTCCCACAGCTCACCGATTCGCACGAGGGCCAGGGCCCGCTGGCGCCCATCGGGGATTGACGCGGCCTCGCTTTCCAGGACCTCCAGGATGCTGAGCCAGTCTCCGTTCTTCCTGTAAATCCTGTACAGGGCCCAGGCTGCGGCCATGTTTCTTGGATTCTCCATCACGGCGTTGCGGTAAATCGCCACGGCCTGATTGATGTCGTCCAGGTTTTCTTCCGTGAGGACACCGATTTTATACAAGAGGAGGCTCCTCTCTTCGGGGTCCGTGGCCGTTCCGAGCTCGGACTGGTGCAGCTCGATGAGCTCTTTCGTCATCCCGCGCCTGTGATAGATCCTCCCCAGGTTCCGGATGGCATGGGGATAAAAAGGAGAAATCGAAAGGAGCCGCTTGTACGACTCCATCGCGTTCGTCTCGTCGTTGAGATGGTGCAGGTAGATTTCGCCGATCCGCTGCAGGATGTTGACAACGTGCTCTTCATCTTCCGAGTGTTCGACTTCCAGCCGAAGGAATTCAATGTTATCGAGCCATAGCTCCTCCTCGGCCGTTATTCTTACAAGCGCGCGGATAGCAAGACTGTTCCCCGGGTCCGTTTTCAGGATCTCCCTGTAACTCTTGACCGCGGCCTCCTTGTTGTGAAGCCTCTCCTCCAGTATCCTGGCGGTTTTTTCCATCAGGGAGAGCTTGACGTTGAAATTGTCCTCCTCGTACAACCGTTCCTGGTATAACAGAACGAGCTTGGCGTAATCCCCGTTCTTTTCCAGCAGCCTCTCGAGCGCGTTGAACGACGGCGTAAAGGACGAGACGGTTGAAATCGCCTTATTGTACAGCTCGACGGCTTCATCCGTTTTCTCCTGCGACTCCCTCAACTCGGCCGCCCTGTGATAGGCCAGCGCCCTGCGGATCGGACTTTCCGTAATCTCCGCCTCCTTCATGTGCATGGAGATCAGGTTGTCCGTTTTCCCGCGTTTCTGGTAAAACGTGGCAAGCTGAACAAATGCCGGGAGGTAGTGAGGATTCTCCTCTATGGCTTTCTTGTAGCCCTCCTCCGCTTTTTCGTCGTCCCTCAAATCCTCTTCATAGAGCTGCCCCAGGCGCAGGTGTATGGCGGCCTTCTCCTTGCTGTCCTCGGTGAGCTTGATCTGCTTGTCATAATAGTGCGCCAGTTTCTCATACATGCCCACGAGCTGGCAAAGGCGCACGAGCTCACCGATAATCAGGATCGATTCAGGGTCCGCCTGATGCGCTTCCTCGAGCCTGCCGATGGCCTCTGAAATCTCCGACAGCCTCTCGTGCAGAATTCGGGCAACGGCATAAAGAATCCTGGCTTTCTTCCTTCCCGCCGCCTTGGATACGTTCTGCATCATGATCTTGATCAGGGGACGCCACATCTTCTTCTTGTAATAAAGCCTGTGCAGGGCCCTGAGGCCGCGTGGGTTCTCCGGGTCTTTTTCGATAACCGCTTCGTAGAGGGGGAGAGCGGCATCCAGATCCTCGCGGTAAATCTCGCTGATCCTGCCCGCGTCATAGAGCAGGGAGGCTGAAAAATCATTGGAATCGACTTTACCGGCAAGATTCTCCAGAATCCTGACGAGCTCCTCGTACTGCTTTTTCTCCCGCAGAAGAGAATCCATGAACCACATGGCTTGCTGGTTGGCAGGGTCCAGCTCGATGCTCTTTTTCATGGAGACATTCGTCTCATCCGAATCCCCGAGCTGCGAATGAAGCACTTCCGCCCTTTCCATCCACAACTGCGACCTTCGACGATCATCGCCTACGGCTGCGATCTCCTGATCCGTAAGAGAAATGAACTGCGACCAGTTGCCCCTGACGAGCGAAATTCGCCTGAGCGCTCTAATGGCGGGGAGGAACTCGCTCCATTTTGAAAGAGCCTCCTGGTAGTGGGTGGACGCCTGAAAGAGGTCGGCCATCTGGTCTTCGAATATTCTGCCTATTTCATGGCACAGGATGGAGGCGCGCTTCGAATCCTTCTGTATCTCGATCTCGGAGCGCAGCCTTCTGATGACACTGTGGTAGTATTTCTTATCCAGAAGATTGACGTGCTCTTTGTCGTTCTGAATTGTTACTTCAGGTTCATCACTCATATCTTGTCCTCAATGGCTATCATCCTGCAGCCTTCAGCCATGGCCCTCCTGCTGAAAGCCGATGGCCGAAAGTTGATAGCTGTTTTTAAGTATCCTCCGAATTCATGAGCGCCCTGTCCCTTTTCGTGAGCACCTCCGCCCCTTCCTGCGTGACAAGAACGGTGTGCTCGAACTGCGCCGACAGCTTCCCGTCAGCCGTCACGGCCGTCCATCCGTCCTTGAGCACTTTCGTTCGCCATGTCCCGAGATTGATCATTGGTTCTATCGTAAACGTCATGCCCGGAGCCATTCTCACTTTTTCCCCCGAATTGGCAAAATGTGGGACCTGGGGTTTTTCATGAAACGCCCTGCCGATCCCGTGTCCCACATAATCCCTTACGACGCTGCATCCCCTGGACACGGCGTACCCTTCCACCGCGTCGCCGATTTCAAATACTCTTTTCCCGCCCAGCACCCGGCTGATTCCGATATCCAGGCATTTGCGCGCCGTCTCAACCAGCTTGCGCGCCTCGAGAGAAGGCTTCCCGATGAAAAACGTGGCCGAGGTGTCGCCATGCCACCCGTCGACGATAGTCGTTACGTCGATGTTCACGATGTCACCGCTCTTGAGCACGACTTTTTCATCAGGGATGCCGTGACAGACAACCTCGTTCACGGAAGTGCAGATGCTCTTCGGAAACCCCCTGTAATTGAGCGGAGCGGGAATCCCTCCAAAAGATGCAATGTACTCGTGAGCGAAATCGTCTACCTGCGCCGTCGTCATTCCCTCTTTCAGCATGTCCCCGATTGCAACCAGTGTTTCTGCCGCTCGTTTGCAGGCCTTGCGCAGCCCCTCGATCTCCTCGGTGTTTTTAATATATATCTCTGTCACTTTTTCTTTCGAGGAGGCGGAGGAGGCGCGGCAACCACGGGCCTTTTCTTATGCGATTTCGGGGGAGGAGGCGGAAAAGCCTTAACGCTCCTCTTCTTTGCTTTTCGCTTTCCCTCCCCGGGCTTCTCTACTTCATACTCTTCCTGGAGAACTTCACTCAGAGCATCCTCGTCAAGAACATAGGCGCTCTCTTTTGCTTTGACCTGCTCTTCCGCTTTCTTGGACATGGGCTCCAGGGGGCCGTCGAACTCGCTCGTGTCTTCCACTTCAGGAGGCAAATCCTCTTCCGCGATCATGGGGACGGGCTGGCCGGATATTTCCTCGACCTCATCGTCATCCGCTTCCACTTCTTCAACTTCCTCCGTCTCGTCCTTATCCGCCGATATCTGATCCTTCTCAACCGCTTTGATGGCCGCCTCCAGATCTGCGGCGGTCGCCTGCACCTCTCCCATGTCATCGTCCAGGTCGAAATCCTCCCTCTCATGAACGTCCATGTCTTCGACCTCCATCACCTCTTCCACGCCCTCGGCATCCTCGATCTCTTCGGGAGCGGTTTCCAACTCCTCGGTTTCGGCAAGCCCGGAAGCTTCATCTTCCTCCGTTTCCGTATCGAGCAGGGCCTCTTCCTCAAGCTCTCTATCGCTCTTGCTTAAAATTTCAGCGACCCTCTGGGCCGGCATTTCTCCGGTCCGGATATCGTCTTCCCAGTCCGGCAGCTGGTCGGCCTTCTCACCCGCTTTGGGAGGCTTGGTAGGCTTGTCATCGCCGCTCATCATGTCTTCCACATCCTCCTCCAGCAGCGTCCTGCGAAGCTCTTCAATATCCACTTTTTCTTCCTCTTCCTCCCCTTCTTCCCTGTCGTCGCCACCAAGCCTCAGGGAAAGGCCGAGCCCCGTCTTCTGCAGTTTCTCCAGCGCCTCTTCCGCTTCAGTATCGTCCGGCGCCTCACTGAGAATTCTCTTGTAAACATCGATTGCCTCGAACTTGTTGCCCATGTTCTTTTCCCATACGACGGCAATCTCTCTTAAGATCAGCACCTTCTCCACCTTTTCATCCCTCTTCTCAACCTCGGATTCGAGAAGCATGAGAAGGTCGTTGTATCGCCCCACGGACTTGTAGAAATCCGTGAGCTTTTTGAATGCAAAGGGATGAGCCGGGTCACACTGTATGATCTGCCAGTAATGCTCTGCCGCCTCCTCGTGCCTTCCAAGGTTCTCCTCGAGCACTTTTGCCCTCCGCTCGTGGATGACCTTGGCAACTTCCATATTGATGGACAGATGCAGGACTTCGGACAGATGCTCGCCCAGCGGCTCCCAGTATCCGTGGGACGCCGCAAGCTCCTCGAGCTCGTTCAGGAGTTCGAGGTTCGCCGGCTCGAGCTTGTGCGACTCCCTGAACGTGACAAAGGCGCTCGCAGGGTCCTCGAGCCCTTCCTTGTATATCTTTGCAACCTGTTTCAAAAACGTCACCCTGAAGGGATCGTTGGCATCATAGCTGTCCGCGTGTCCCTTGTACGTTTTCATGAGCCAGGAGAAAACATACCCTTTCTCGTTGGGGGGAAGATTGTCCTCTATGCTTCGCGCGGCATCGAGAATCAGGTGGGCGAACACCTCGCTTGCCGGATCGACATCCACCGCTTCCTGGATAATCTTGATCGCCCCCTCGATGTCCTTGAGGTATTCGGCCATGATCCTCGACATCTTCAGCTTCAGAGCGATTCTGTCTTCCTTGTCCTTGGTTCCCTTGAACCTCTTGTCCAGCGCGTCGAGAAGGACCTCGTACTCCTTCGCCTCGAGCGCCGCCTTGTGGAACTCGTCGAATATTTCCTTGTCTTCGGGTTTCTCCTCGGTGGCCCTCAGCAGGGGTATGACGGCTCCCTGGGGGTTTTCGCCTTCCTTCCAGACGACCTTGGCGAACCTCCTCAGAAGCAGGACCCTTCCGTCGCTGTCTGAAATGTTCCTGGAAATCCTGTCGTAGATCAGCGCGAGCCTTTCCCAGTCCGCGCAGCCCAGGGCATATTTATCCGCTTCATCGAGCAGCTCCACCATGTCGGGGTCGACGACACTGGCCTGATAAACGTCGTTGAGGGCCCTGGCATAATCTTCCATCTTTTCCGAAAGCACCGTCGCGGCCTGTCTCCACCTTCTCACCTGCCCCTCCTTTTCCTCTTCCTTCGGGGCAAGGTCCTCATACATCGACGCCAGGTCCTTCCACTGCTCCATTCTCTCGGCGGCTTTTTCGATCGTGGACATGACATCTTCGTCCATCGTGATTCTGCCGAAAATCTCCTTGTACCAGCCCCAGGACCTCTCGTTGTCGCCCAGGACCTCCTCGCATATCTTCGCGCCCTTGATCAGGAAACCGAGGATATCCGGTTCGCTTTCCGTGTCCCTGGTCTTGGTCCTTAGAAGCCGCAGCAGTTTTTCCCAGCCGCCGGTCTCCTCGTACAGGATCTCCAGGGCATCGATCGCCGCCTCGTCGCTTGCCGACAGGCCGAGAATCCTCTCGAATGCGCTGATGGCCTTGTCCTTGTCGTCGATTTCTTCCTTGTACCAGCCCGCCAGCTGCACAAGCAGATTGTGTTGCGACGCCGCGTCCTGGATCATGCCTATTTCCTTTTCGAGCACGTCAGCCGCGTTGGGAAAATCCTTGACATCGGAATAGATCGACCTGAGCATGGCCAGCCCCTCCAGGTCGTTCGGGTTGAGATCGAGGGCTTCCTTGAGCGTCGAAATCGATTCATTGGGCTTGGAAAGATGCTCGTACAGAACCTCGCCGATATCCTTGAGGATGACGATCTTATCATCGTCCCCAGCCGTGATGTTCAGCTGTCTGCGCAAGTGCTCCACCAGATCGTCCCAGTTCTCGTTCTCCCTGTCCCATATTGCGAGGGTTCGAAGGGCTTCGGCGTCATCCCCGCCCTCGAGGAGCTTCTTCCAGACATCCATGGCCTCCCCCCTTCTCCCGACCACTTCGCTGCTCAGCAGCGTTCCCAGCTTCCTGAGAAAAAACCTGTGGTGCTCCTTCAGCTTGACCTGTCCGAGAAGCTTTTTATACATGGAAATGAGATCTTCGTACCTGCCCAGTCCCTCGAGCAGCTCTTCGTACAGCTCATAGGCCTCGAGATCATCCTCGACAAGCTCGAAATACCTGTCCCATGTTTCCGCGCTCTTCTCGGAGCTGTCGAATTGATCCCAGGAAAAGCGGGCAATCTTCTTCAGGGCGGAGGCCTTTTCCTTCGTGTCCGTCGAAAGCTCGCATACTTTTTCCAGCGTTTCGAGGAGCTCCTTGTACCGGTCCGTTGCCTCCTCGATACGCCCCAATCTCCTGAGAATATCAATATCATTTGGGAACTCCTCGATCATTTTCAGGCTGGTATCGTACGCTCCTTCCACGTCCTCCAGTGTTTCCTCCTGGAGGGAAACCAGGCGATTGTAGATGCGATTGCGCTCCCTCTGGTCTTCTTCGTGCTCGACCTCTATTTTCAGTATCTTTTCAAGCTCATCCCAGTCCCTCATCCTCAGCGCAAGCTCGTCGAGCTTGGCAACAACATCCTTGTCATCGAACTTCAATTCCAGGGCACGCCACAGGCAGTCGGATGCGCTCTTGGGATCATCTCTCCTGAGCAGGTGAATTTCCGCCACCTTCTTGTACATTTCTATTTTCTTTTCCAGATCCGTCAGCTCATACGTGCTCTCCTCGAGGTATTCGACGTATTCGTCCCACTTCTTGTTCGTAATGAGAAGCTTCTCGAGGCTTTTTCTCGCGTCCTTGTTGTCGGATGCGATGCCGATGATTCTCCTGTATATGCC
>JBDRLK010000483.1:0-4181 GCA_043813155.1 Pseudomonadota bacterium
CGCCCGCCTGGCAAGGCGCGGGGTCCCCATCCCGACGGAGGCGTAGTCGTTCTACGTCGAGGAGGGATGGGGTGCAGCAACGCAGCCAGGCGGGATGGATCGGCGTCCAGAAGGTGAAATAATTTTTGAGTGACTCCTTACTTGGGCGTGAAGGTCATGGGGTACTCGAACTTGACCGCGCCGCCGTAGGGCTGGGGGAAGACGATTGACTTTATGACCTCGCGAAGGCAGCTGCTGAGCTCCTCGTTCTGGTTGAGCGACGTGGAGGATGCCTTTGTCACCTTTCCGCTCGTGCCGATCGTGAAGTGGACGCGCGCTTTCACGATCTTTTCCTTCGGGTCCTTGGCAAGGTACTTTTCGTAGCAGGCGCGCATCCTGCCCTTCTCTTTCTGGATCTTCAGCTCGACGACGTAGGGATCGATGGTGCCTTCTGCTTCCTCTTCCACCTCGATCCCGCTGTCGACGCTTTTTTCCGCCGGCTCTTCGCCGGGCAGCTTGAGCTTCTTGACCTTGGCAGGCTGCAGCGCTTCGGCTTTCCCGGCCAGGAGCGCCGGCTTGGCCTCCTGGCTGTATTTCAGCCTGGTCGCCAGGCCCTTTGAGACGTTGTAGGAAAGCGAAATCTCCTCGCCGTCCTTCAGCATGACCTTTGCCTCTCCCCTGCCCGGAAGGCTTCTCAGCGAGAGGGACGGCGAGCACTGTTTCTTGCCGCCCAGGTCGAGGCATGCGAAATTCTCCTGCCCCTCTCCGTCGATGGAAACGCAGTCTTCGGGCAATTCGGCCCTGAAAACGTTGAAAAGCGCCTGCTCGAGCCTGTCCTTTTCAGGCTCAACGCTATCGCGCTCCAGCGCGGTGATTTTGCCGTTTCTTCCGACGTAAACGCCTTGTGCGCTTTCGATCTTCACCGCGCCTTCCCCGTTCTTTCCCGGCGTGACTACGACGGTCCCCCTGCTGACCACGACGGATGTCGCCTCTTCACTGCGAGACACTGAAAACAGCGTTCCTTTCACCGTGACCGTGGCCTCGGGAGTGCGAACCGAAAGCTTCACTCCCTTCCGGTCGGGTGCATAGTCGACGGAAACTGCGCCCCGGTCCAGCTGCAGCGCGATTTCGCCGCCCCCCGGGCGGCCAACCGTCACGCTGGTTCGCGGTTCGATCCTTAGGCCCGTGCCGCGGCCGATTTGAATGCCCGCCGTTGCCCCTGCCTTGGCCGTGATCGTCATGTTTTCCCTGATCGAGGTGCTCAAGTCGAGCTCTTTCGGGCTGATCCCGGGCATGCTCCACTCGACGTTCTTCGACGTGAACGTGACGGCCATGGGGGAGGACTTCATGGAGTCGGACAGCGGCACGTAGGTTTCCCGGCCGTCTTTTCCGCCGGCCATGAGCGCCGCCTGCTCGTCCGCCCTGTTCCCGCTGTAATTTTCGTAAACGAGGTAGAGTGCGAAAACCAGGAGCGCCGCGGCGCAGGCAAAGGCAGCCTTCCAGAAAAATTCCCCGAAAAACGGGGCGGATGCCGGCGCCGCCTTTTCCCGCTCGCTGCGCCGCACGAGCCTGTCGATCCTGGTCTCCATGAGGTTCCAGTCAACGCTCTCGGGAAGATGCTCGCCGATCCGGCCGAGCTCCTTTCGGACCGCTTTGCACTGCGCCAGGAACTCCCGGCAATCGGGGCAGTCGTCCAGGTGCTCCACGAGCCTGCGCTCTTTTTCTTCGGAAAGCCTCCCGTCGATCAGGGCATAGATATGCCTCTCTTTGTGGATTTTGTTCATTTAGCCCTCTGCGCCATTGAGGTTGCCCGTAAGTGACGGCTCCTTTACAAGAATCCTGTAAATCGCCTTCCTTGCATAAAACAGTCTCGTCCTCACCGTCAGGGTGGGGATTTTCAATATCCTTGCTATTTCCCCGGCTTCGACACCGTGAAGCTCGTGAAGAATGAAAACCATCCTTTTCTTTTCTGATAATTTCTCCAGGGCATCCATGATGATCTTCCGCTTCTCGGCCCTGTGCATGTCATCCTCCGGCGACGGCGCGTCGTCGGCATAGCGCCCGAAATCATCCGTCGGGTACGTGACCTTGGCGGTTTTCTTGTGCTGCCTGACGTATTGCATGGACACGTTGATGGCAAGCCTGTACAGCCACGTGGAAAATTTGCTGTCTCCATGAAACGACTTCAGGCTGCGGTGAACCTGAAGAAACGTTTCCTGGATGATATCCTCGAGGTCCTGCTGGTTGCCCGTGATGTTGTAGGCCAGGCGGGCAACCATTCCGTGGTACTTTTGATAAATCTGCTTGAACGCGCCGGCATCTCCGGCCTGTGCCTTTTCAACAAGGGCATCGGAATAAGCAGCAGCGGAAGAAGACGTTCTCAAGTCAAATATTCCTGATTGCAGCGAAATGGCCAAAACAATTCTCCCTCAGCTGACAAGCTCGTATAACCAGTCTGTTACCCGAAGGAGGCAAATATTCAATAAACCAGTAAAATATCTATAAAAACTGAGCAATCGACCGAAGATAAATCAAAAATATATTGACATTTATAATTCTTGCTTATAATAATGCAACTTCTATTAGAAAAATATCAATGAAGACGTATCAGGCAAAAACAGGTGAAATCGAAAGAATCTGGTATCTTGTGGATGCCGCCGGAATCCCCCTGGGACGCCTGGCCACGCGCGTTGCCCTGATCTTGAGGGGCAAGGACAAACCCACCTACACGCATCATATTGACACGGGCGGGTTCGTTGTCGTGGTCAACGCCGCCAGGGTCAAGCTGACCGGCAGGAAGCTGTCGGATAAAATGTACTACAGGCATTCAAAGATGCCGGGAGGCCTCAAGGAAACCACGGCAAGGGAAATGCTCGAAAAACATCCGGACAGGTTGATCACCCTGGCCGTCAAGGGCATGCTCCCGAAGAACACGCTGTGCAGGAAGATGCTGACCAAGCTGAAGGTTTACGGCGACGACAAGCATCCTCACGAGGCGCAGCAACCAAAAAAAATTGAGATAAAAGGATAGATGCGATGGCTTACCAGCAGCGGTGGTATGCAACAGGTAAAAGAAAAACGTCCATAGCGAGGGTATGGATGTCGTCGGGCGAGGGACAGATTATCATCAACAAGCGCTCGATCGTGGATTACTTTGGAAGGCGAAGCCTCCAGCTGAAAATCCGCCAGCCTCTCGAATTGACCGAAGCCGTCAAAAAATACGATATTGAAGCCAATGTCTGCGGCGGGGGATTGACCGGCCAGGCCGAGGCCGTGCGTCACGGCATTGCCAAGGCCCTGCTCGAAATCGATCCCGAGTGCAGGGGTATCCTGAAAAAGGCCGGGTTCATCACCAGGGACGCCAGGAAAAAGGAACGGAAGAAGTACGGCCAGCCCGGAGCCCGCAAGCGCTACCAGTACTCCAAGAGATAACCTTCGGCTATCAGCTTTCAGCAAACAGCCTTCAGCTGTCAGCCCTTTCCGGCGCTGTTAAAAAACGCCGCCCATTTTTACAGCGATCTGCGTCAGCGTGGGGTAGTCGTTGCCTTCAGGCGGCGCGTATTTCATGATCCAACCCCAGCCGTAGACAAAGCCCAGGAGAAATCTTCCCCCAAGGGCGTAATCCAGGCCCACTTCGATGTTCGGGCCCCAGTGAACCGGGTCGATGTCCTCGATGGTCCCGGCGGCGAAAAAATACACGGCCGCCCCGGCCGCGACCCAGGGGTGGATGTCGATGATGTCGAGGTCATAGCGAAGAAGCGCTTTCAGCGTGAACAGCTGGGTGGCTTCGGGCTCCTCGTAGTCCTCCGCGTCTTCGGGTATTTCATAAGCCCGCTCGAAATAGAAGTAGCCCACCTCGAGGGACAGGCCCAGGGCCCTGGAAATCCTGAACAGCCCGAAAGCGCCGGCCCCCCGGCCGTCGCGCTTAGTGTTGTCGTAGTCGATGAAGGTCACGAAATTCGACATCATGGCGGCCTGCCACCGGGGGCCGTCCACGCGGAAGAAGGCCGCGATTTTTTCTTTTGCCGATGGTTTTTTCTTCTTGCTCCCGGCAGCCGCCGGCGCGGGCTGCAGCAACGCCGCGGCCGCGACGCAGGCCACAAAAAATGTACTAAGTCCAGCGCCCCGCAAGTTAGGGACCACCACTCTACTGCGGCCGCGCCTGTGGGCCGCCTCGCGGCTTACGTCCTCGCGCCCTCGTC
>JBDRLK010000484.1:0-4246 GCA_043813155.1 Pseudomonadota bacterium
AGCACGGCTATCTTCAGTACCTGGACCTGCTCGATTTTCCCGCTGAAAAAATGAAGACGGCTTCTCGGGGGCGGCTTGCGCACGTCGCGGATGGTCACGCCTTTCTGTCCGGCCAGGCGGGCTATCCCCTCATCCTCGCCCAGGAAGTCGTGCAGCCCGCAGTCCACGTTGAGGCCGAGCCGGACCGCGGTCTTGATGTCCTCGCGCGCCCTGGCGCCCAGCCGGCCCCCGTCCGGCGCCAGGCCCACGACGAGGTGCGTGGCGCGCCCGCCCCATCTTTCCGCGCTTCGCACGGCCTCCTGCACGGAGGCGACGATCGGGACCCCCCTCGTTTTTCCGTCCAGCATCGAGCCCGCGTCCCTTCCCCTGAAATGCGAGTCCACCACGCAGATCACGCGGTAGCGGGCGCAGCGGCGCACGAGCCCGTGGGCCGTCTTGCCGTTGGGCGTGCCGTACGCCCCCTCGCAGTAGACGATGGCGTTGCCTTCGGGGAATGCGCTCATGATCTCCTCCCGGTCAGGATGACCACGTAGCGGTCGCTCGCAAGGGCCTCGGACCTGTGCCGCTCCACCAGGGCGATGAGCCCTGCCGTGGAGGCAGGCAGCACGTGCAGGCCCTCCTGCTCGCGCAGCATGCGCGACCAGGCCAGCATGGTCTTGTCCGCCGCGTTGGCGGCCCAGCCGTTCGTGTCGCGCACCGCCTCGAGCGCCAGGTCGCCGTCGATGGAGTGCCAGTTGATCAGGGGCTCGTTCACGCTCGTTTCCCTGATCTTGTCCGGCACCAGGTCGTTGCAGGTAGGCGTCTTTTTTAAAAACGCCTGCACGATCGGGTTCTTGTTGTACGACGACCCGGCCACGATGCGAGGGATCTTGGAGATCTTGCCGCGGCGGTAGAGGCTCACAAAGCCCCTGTACACGCCGGCCAGCGTCGTTCCGTTGGAAACGGGCAGGGCCACGGCGGCCGGCGCGTCGCGCAGCTCGTCGTAGATCTCGTAGGCTATCTCGCCGTAGGCGCGCATCTGGAGCACCGAGTTCGGCCCGCCCGGGTTGGCGTCGTAAATCCCCTCGGCCTCCGCGTGCCCCCTGGAAAGCGAGACCACGGCTTCGTAGTGGCCGGGCACTTTCTTGATGAATGCGCCGAGCCGCTCCATCTCGCCCATGCGTTTCGCGTGGAACCTCTCGGGGATGAAAATCACGCAGCGCAGGCCCGCCAGCGACGCGGCGAAAGCCATGGCCGCGCCGTAGTTGCCGCACGTGGCCACGGTCACGCCGTCGAACCCGCGGCGCATCGCGTCCATGACCTGGGCAAAGGCGATGCGGTCCTTCTGCGTGCCGCTCGGGTTGCCCCCCTCGAACTTCAGGTAGATCTGGCGCAGCCCCACTTCCCGCTCGACGTTGCGCGCCCTGGACATGGACGTGTCGCCGACCTCGGACTCCATGATGTCCTCGTAGGCCTCCAGGCGATCCTCGAGCTGCCGCGATGCATCGGCCGCCACGCGGCGCTGCGTCTCGAGCTGCGGCGCGACCTCGTGAATTTTCATCTCCGCGCCGTTGAGAAGATCGAGCCCCTTGTTCTCGACCTGCTGCTCCCCTGCCTGCTGCTCCATGCCGGCCGGTTGTCCTGGTTCTTTCATTTTACCTCTCTTGCGTTTTTATGCCGCCGGCCTGCCGGCGGACTAAATTCCGTGCTCCATCCCGGCTGCCGGCGCCGGCTCGCGTGCTGAATCGAAACCATCGCCGTCCAGCGTCTTGTACCAGGCCCCGTTCTTCCCGCTGTTCTTGACGTCGTACATGAGGTTGTCGGCCGCCATGATGACGGCGTCGGGCTCGTCCGGCGGCCGTGTGCTCGTGACCGCGCCGATGCTGAAAGTGATGGGCCAGCCATTGAGCCTCATGGCGTTCTCGAGGCCGGCACGAATCTTTTCCACGGCGGGTTTCGCGGCGTCCGCTCCCGTCTCCGGCAGCAGGACGACGAACTCGTCCCCGCCGTACCGGGCGACCACGTCGATTTTCCTCGTGTTCTTTTTGATGTTCCGGGCCACGGCGATGATGACCTCATCGCCCGCCGCGTGCCCGAGGCTGTCGTTGATCTCCTTGAAATTGTCCAGGTCGATGTACGCCACGGTCAGGGGGCGGCCGTACCTCTGCGCCCTGTAGATTTCCATCCGCATCAGGCCCACGAAGCGGCGCCTGTTGGCCGCGCCCGTCAGGGGGTCCTCGCCGGCCAGTCGCTTCTCGCGCTCGAGGGCTTTTTTCAGCCGCCACAGGACCATGGTTATAATGATGAAGAAGCCCAACCGGACCGTCATGTTCCACAGGGCGTAGCCGATGTGCGGATAGACCATGCCTCCTGCCAGATCGGCCGCGAGCCACGTAAAGGACGAGCCCAGCGACGCGGCCGCGCCGAACCAGACCCCCCCGAACCATGCCGCGAGGTAAACCGAGGCGACATAGAAGATCGAAAAAGACAGGTCCTTGCCCGTCAGGTAATCGATGACGCCCAGGACCGGAACGAGAAGCAGCCCCGTGATGACGAGCCTCCTCCTGCGATTATCGCCGCCGCCGGGGCGCTCGCGCTCGCCTGTCTGCATCGGTTCCATTGCCCATGTGGGAGAGGCAAATAGCATGCCATGGATTAAACAGGTGTTTACCGTCGATATCTAATCTGTGTAGAGATGTCCGCAGGCGTGACATTTTGCCCCATGTAGCGTTTTACACCATCCAGGCGGGGAGAGGCGTCCGGCGTCGCGGGCCCGTCACAGCCTCATGGTGCGGTCGCCCGCGGCCGGGAAGGTCCTGGTGACATTGATGAGCGCGATGAGCAGATGTTCCAGGATGACCGGCTCTACGAAGACGGCCGCCGCACCGAGAAACAGCGCCCTGTCGCGCGTTTCATCGTCGTCCCGGGCCATGATGAGGATGACGGGGGTGGAGCAGCCCGAGCTGCGCAGCGCGCGCAGAACATGCAGACCGCTCAAGCCGGGCATGGCGCTGTGGGCAATGACGGCGTCCACTGCCGGGGCCGCGCCGCAAACGTCGGCAAGCGCGCTTACATGCTCGCCAAGCTCCCCTGCTCCGGCCGCTTCCATGACCGTGAAGCCTTTCTCTTTCAGCCGGGATGCGATGGCGGCCCGCAATGCCTCGTCACTGTGTGCAACCAGGACTCGCGCGGCCTTCCCTCCCGTGAAGAAAGGCTCCTGCATGATGACCGGGTCCGGCGGTGCGGCCTGCCGCGGCCGCTTGAATTTCATACTGCTTCTTTTCCAGTTCAACACTGCTTTTTCCCCGGGGCAAGCCTGGCGTGCCCGTATTCGGCGCCCCGTGGGGGCGCAGCTGCGATTGCAGCGCAGCATTCCTGCGTTCCGTTTTTTCATTTTCCTACTTGCTCCGACTCATCCCTGCTCGTTCCCGCTCATCCTGCGATCCGTGCCGACACGGCCCGCCTCCGGAAGGAGGAAGGAAAACCACGCGTCCGCTCCGCTGCGCCTGCCCGCCTCCATGATGCCGCCGTGCTTCTTGATGATCGCGCGGATGGCGTCAAGAAGGTGCTCCCGCGGGTGATCCCTGCGGCCCGGGCGGCGCCGCCCTGCCCGCACCATGACCTCGCGCCACGGGCCGGGGCCGGGGTCGGCGACGGTGATTTTCACGTAATCGCCCGCCGGCACGGCCGCTTTTTCCCCCGGCTTCACCGCTGCTTTCTCAACGCACAGCCGGATCGGCCCGGCGCCGGGCGAGCTCTCTCTGAGCCGGGCGATCATGCTGATGAGCATCCGGCTGATCGAGCAGGACGCGCACCCGCACGGCATGAGGTCCTGGGGCGGGTCGACCTGCGCATTCTGCCATGAATCAGGCCCGCTTCCCGTGCTTGCCGCCTTCATGAGCACATGCATTGTTTTTCCTGCGGAAACCATGAGCACACTCCTGTATGCCTTGAATATTTAGCAAACAGCATGCCAGCGGCCGGGTGAACGAAAACAGCCCATTTCAACGCACCGGGCGCCGGCCGGAACGTCCGGGCGGCCGGCCTGATGGTGCATTTTTCCCCATTGGGGGCGGGCTCCCGAGCAGTAGTGCCACACCTCCTAAAAGGGGACAGAGCACATTTGATGCCCCACGGGGGAGCCGCCCAGGCCCACCGCCGGGAGGAAGCTGAGGCTTGTGCGGGTGCATTCACTAATCCGGGGTACGAAGGGGCCGGGCCTTGAATCTTGAATTTTCGGGGTTTTTCTATGAAATTATTTCATAGA
>JBDRLK010000485.1:0-7787 GCA_043813155.1 Pseudomonadota bacterium
CATCACCGAGACCGCGGCCCACCCCCTGCCGCCGTCGCAGCCCCTCGTCCAGGCCATCGAAAACATCGACGAGCCGGAGAAAAGCGACGAGCCGGGACGGGACGGCGGCGCGTAGAAGCCTCTCGTAGATGCCTTCTACACAATTTATTGTAGCTGCACGCCCCTGGCGTGCCTCTGGCCGGCTTCTCAAGCCGAGGTAGCCGCAACCTTCAGGTTGCGCAGTCAACGACATAACTGCGAGGGCAAAAGCCTGCGGCTACCACAACGGGGGTTGCTGGACAGGGGCGGCAGTGCGGCATGCAAATTGCATATTAATTTATCATGGAGAATACACATGCAGCACAATAACGAAAACAACAGCCTGCACGGCTGGCCGGAAGACCCGGTGGAGGCGCAGCGGACCGTTTCCGTGCTGCGGAGCATGGATGACGGCATTGTCGTGACCGACAGGGAAGGCCGGGTCACCTGGCTCAACCCGGCGGCCGAGAAAATCACGGGCACGCTCCTGGCTGAAACAGCCGGCCTGTCCCTGCACGAGCTTCTCGGCATCCTCGAAGGGGCGGGAGGCGCGGCGCCGCGTGATCTGCTCCGTTCGGTCGTGGAAGGCGGCGGGGTTTTGAGCCTGGACCTGCACAGGGTCATACTTCCGCGCCTGAACGCGATCATCATTGTTGCGGGAAGCGCCGCCCCCCTGATGGACCTCGGCGGCGCCGTCGTCGGCATGGTTGTCGCGCTGAGGGACGTCACCGCGGCAACCCGGGCGGAAGACACCCGCCGGCGGGCCCATAGGATGAAATCGCTGTCGGATTTCACGCACGGCCTTGCCCACGATCTCAACAACATCCTGGCCGAGGCCGTGGGGAGCCTCTCCTTTGCCAGGCTCCACCTGGGCTCCCGCGATGCGGGGAGCCTCTCCTTTGCCAGGCTCCACATGGGCTCCCGCGACCGGGTCATGGACTCGCTCGTCCACGCTGAGAAGGCATGCGTGCGGGCCAGGGAGCTCAGCCGCGAGCTCGACACGATCAACTCGTCCCTGCACCTGGTGAAAAAGACGGAGTCGATCGCCGCGCTGATCAGGGAAACATCCGATCTGCACGCCAGGGGCCCCGACCTGAAGTGCGAGGTCGCTGTCCCTGACGGGCTCTGGCACTGCCCGTGCGACGCGACGCGCATCGGCCAGGTCCTTTCCAATCTCATCATCAATGCCAGGCAGGCGATGCAGTCCAGGGGGGTCATAAGGATCGAGGCCGAGAACGTCAGCCCGGGGCCGGGAAGCACGCTCCCCCTCGAGCCCGGCAAGTACGTGAAAATCTCCGTCATCGATACGGGCACGGGCATACCCGAGGCCGAGATCGACATGGTCTTCGAGCCTTATTTCACAACGAAGGAAAGAGGAAGCGGGCTTGGCCTCGCCACGGCGCGCGCCAATGTCGAAAAACACGGCGGCCATATCGAGGCCGCGTCGAGCGGCGAGGAGGGCACGCGCATATCTTTTTACCTGCCCGCGGTGGGGGACGGAAATTGAGCCGGCACGGCCGGCCGGCCCGCCCGCTGGAAACGGCTTTCGCGGGGTGGATCAGGGGACCCGCCTCTTTGGCACGACAGGGGCGTGCAGCTACAACACGTTGCGTCCATGGCCGCCGTGCCCGCACGACAGCCGGCCGATGATCTCCAGCGCAAAACCATCGGGCAGATTCCCGGCTTCCACGAGCCTGCCGAGCACCGAGGCTTTCACCGCTGGCCCGGCCCGCTCGAGGACGTCGAGGCCCGGGCCGCGCATTCCCCCGTCGAAAAACATCAGCACGATCCTTGTCATGATGTCGTCTCTCGTCGGCCCGTCGAAAACCCCTGCCGCCGCGGCCGCGGCTTCCTCGAGGACCGCGCCCGGCTTCCCTGTCCCGCCCCCTTCAAGAAATGCTTTTGCCACCGCGAGGAGCGCCTCGGCCTTTTCGCTCCCGTCGTCCATCAGCCGTGCCGCCGCGTGAGCCAGGTCGGCCCGGCCCCCTGCAAGCAGGCCTGCCGCGATCACGGAAAGCGCGGCCGCCCGGTTGTCCTGCTCGGCCAGCGACAGCGCCACCATCATGGCGTCCTCGTACGATCCTTCCCGCGCGTACTGAACCGCAAGGTCAAAAACAGCGTTGCCCACGATCGTGCCGTCGCCCATGGTCTCGATGAGGCTCATGGCGCCCGCCTTCTCGCCGATCGCGGCATGGGCGGCCGCGATCCTGGACAGAAGCATGTCGCGAAAGACGTCGGCCTCCTGCCTCTGCGCGACGGCCAGCGCGTCCATGAGAGCTTTTCCCGCCTTGTGCTTTCTTCCCGCCTGTCCCAGCGCTTCCGCGGCGGCCGCCAGGATGCCGACCTTCAGCCTTTCGTTCCTGATCCCCTTTGCGCCTGCATGGGCTTTTGAAAGAAGATCAACCGCCTTTTCCTTTCTCCCCAGCTCGATGTATCCGCCGGCCGCCTTGACCAGCCACATCAGGGTATCCTCTTTCATCTCCAGCTTTCCGGCCTCCCTGACCAGCACGGCAAGCGTGGAGGAGGCCATGCTTTTCCTGCCTTCCTCGATCTGGCTTTCAGCCATGGCGTGAAGAACGCGAACCACGTGTTCCGCCCTCGACGCCGCCCGGATGATTTTGCCGGCCCTGCCGTACTGTCCTTCGTCGACCTGCCTGCAGGCGATCTCCTCCAGCGCGCAGTCCTTGAGGTAGCCGTCCTCCATCATGGCCGCGGCCGCCAGCGCATGGTCGTATTCCCCGGCCGCCGCCAGGTCCTGGACGATGCCCATGAGGGTCCTCTCCCTGGCAAAATCATTGGCCATGACCAGCCCGAGGCTGACGGCTGCCGCCAGCATCCCGTCGGCAAGCTCCTCCCTTCCCGCCCCCCTCGCCTTGACGGCCGCGAGCGTCAGCGCGCTCGCCTTGAAGTCGACCTTTTCGATCTTTTCACAGATGCCGAACGCATCGTCGAACCGGCCCGCCTCCGCGTACGCCGTGGAGACGAGAAGAAGCGCCCCCTGGCGGTCCCAGAATTCCCTGATCGAGACCGCCGATTCGGCGGCCGCGGCCAGCATGGCGTCGCACTTGCCCCCGATCCCGGCCTTGAGGCATGTCCCGGTCAGCTCGACCATCAGGCCGACGCGCATGAGGGGCCCGGGGACCAGGGCCGCCTGCTCGAGTCCGCAATCCAGGAGCTCTTCATTCTCCGACAGGACCGGCCCGGCGTTATCATCGACGTGAGAACCCCCGGTCTTTCCGCGCGGCGCTTCTCCCGACGGCTCCACTGCCGTGCAGCCGGATGGGAGAAGAAGCGGAAAAAACAATAGAAGGCGTAAAACTCCCGTCGCTTTCATGGCTTCGGATTCCGTTCCATTCACGTTATTGCGCCCGCCGCAATCCCCTCATCACAAGGGCGTGCAGCTACACGCCCGGGTCGAATCCCAGGCCGGGGCTGTCGGCGGGGTACAGCACGCCGCTGCGCAGCGTGACCGCGCCGGCCGACGGGTCTCCGATCAGGTCCAGGTGCCCGTCAAGGTCAGCGTAGGCCACGTTGGGCCTCGCGAGCGCGAAGTGGAGCCCCGCGGCAATGGCCAGGGCCGCCTCGTCCATGCAGCCCACCATGACCTCCATGTTCGCGGAGCGCGCAACCGCGTTGATCTGGAGGGCCTCGGCAATGCCGCCGACCTTCATCAGCTTCACGTTGATCATGTCCACGAGCTCGCGCCGCGCCAGCTTGAAGGCGTCGCGCAGGCTCATGAGGCTCTCGTCGGCCATGATCGGCACATTGACCTTGTCCGTCACGCAGCCCAGCATTTCGAGCTGGTCGCGCGGCGTGGGCTGCTCCATGAGCTCGAGCCCGGCCCTGCGCGTGGCGCCCACGAATTTCAGGGCCTGCATCACCGTGTAGCCCTGGTTTGCGTCGAAGCGCAGCTCCACCTTCTTTCCCACGGCCTCGCGCACTTTTATAACTCTTTCGATATCCTGCTCCACGTCGGCCCCGCCCTTGATCTTCAGGCACCTGAAGCCCTGCTTCACGAAGGCCCGGGACCGCGCCACCGTGCGGCGCGCGTCCATGATGCCGACGGTGACCGATGTCCTGATGGAGCGGCGATAGCCGCCCAGAAGCTTCCACACGGGCTGTCCCGCGGCCCTGCCCATGATGTCGTGCAGCGCCATGTCCACGGCCGCGATCGTGGCCGGCATTCGGCGCAGGTGGGGCCGCAGCTTCTCGAGCACCTTGGCGATCCGCATGGGGTCGGAGCCCGTGACCGCGGGCATGATGATCCGGCTCATGTCCCCGAGGACGCTCCCTGCGGTTTCACCGGTTGTGGCCTCGTCCGGGGCCGCGCAGCCGTATCCCGTTATGCCGCTTGTCGTTTCGAGGCGAAGGAACACGTTGGTCGTCTTCTCCACGGTCTCATAGGCAATGGTGTAGGGCTCGGCCAGCTTCATCTCCACGGGCCATGCTTCGATGTGTTTTATTTTCATGGATCCTCTATTGCACCGCGGGCCTCCCCCCCATTGCACCGCGGGCCTCCCGTCCATTGCACCGCGGGTAGGGGAGGCTTTAGCCTCCCGTCCTCCCGTTTCGGGCGGCTGAAGCCGCCCCTACCCCACGGGGACCGCGCGGGCGGCTGAAGCCGCCCCTGCCCCACTGGGCCCGTCAGTACCGCCGCTGGTATATCTCCTCGAGCGTCATGCGCTTCAGGTCCTCCACGAACGCCACGAGATGGGCGATCATGACGTGCCAGATCTTCTCCCCCTTTTCCGCGCTCGCCTTCGTCGGGTCGCCCATGACGCCGCTCGTGGAAATCCTTTCCGTGAAGGCGTACCAGACCACGCCCCGCTTCGACGAAAAGTTGAGGTAGCGGCTCGAGAACTCGGGCACGTTTTTCTCCGCCAGCTCCATTTTCACGAGGTGCGGCCTGGTGGCGAGCGCGGTGCTGGTCTCGATCTCGCCGGCGTGCACGTCGTTGGCTGTCTCGATGAATTTTTCAATGTCCACGTCGCTCGTCTCACCCGTGTCCACGCAGACGAAAATGCGCGCGTCGCGGTTGATCATCTGCGCCGCGTAATTCAACGCCGGCCCGTTGCCTCCGTGGCCGTTGATGATGACGAGCTTGCGCACGCCGTTTCGCGCCGCACTCATCCCTATGTCGTGGACGAGACGGGAAAGCGTCTCGTTGCCTATGCTGATCGTGCCCCTGAACCCCTCGTGGTGATAGGAAACACCGTAGGGGATGGAGGGCAGCACGAGCGGCCTCGGCTCGCTGCAGGCCGCGGCCACCTGCCGCGCCAGGAACCAGGCGTCGAACGCGTCCGTGTCGAGCGGAAGGTGGGGGCCGTGCTGCTCCAGCGCGCCCACGGGCAGCAGCGCCACGTCCACCTCGTCCAGGTGCTTCGCCGCCTCCTGCCAGGTCAGCTCGCCGTAGAGGTATGACTCCTGCCGCGCCCGGCCGCCCGCGTCATGCGGCGCGGGCCCCTTGAGGTCGGGGTCAAAGGGGTAATGGGCGGCCATGGACGGGTCTTTGAGCACGTCGAAGGCGGCCCATTTCTTTCCCGACCGCCTCAACGCGCCGCCCTCCGCGTGTTCCAGGAAAATCCGGAAAAGCGGCTCGCGCAGGTCCGTGGGCACGGCCTCGACCGGCGAGCGCTCGGGGTCGAACCTCAGGCTGAGGATCTCCGGGTGCTCCTGCGCCTCACCCTTCGTCCCGGTGATGAGCCCCCTGCGCTTCAGCATGAAGAGCAGGTGGCGCGCGCCCGGCGCCTCCTGGTGCACGCCCTGCTCGGCAATTTCCTTCAGGCAGTCGGAAATCCTGGCCGCCGTGTAGCCGCACTTGCGGGGGTCGGCGCCGACGGCTTCGAGCATGCCCACGATGCGGCGGCATTTTTCACAGCGGCCGCAGGGGCGGATCCCGTCGTCCTCCCTGTGCGCGGCGTGGCAGGACACCTGGAGCTCCTGCAGGCGCGGGTAGCGCTCCACCAGGATTTTCTCTATCAGCATCTCGGAGAGCGGCCTGAGCAGGGAGAACTGGCTCACGCCCCACCCCTTGCGCATGAAGTAGCGCGACATGGCATTGTCGAAATAGCGGCTCTGGTCGTAGAGGCCGTTGTAGTGGGTGATCCCCCTGAAGGATGCGCGCTCCGTGGTGTCGAACTCGTCCCCTATGACCAGGCGCCCGATGCCGCGCTTTCGCAGGAGCGGCAGGGCGCCGAAAAGAAACACGGCCACGGTCCACAGCCGGATGGGGTACTCGTCCGAGCGCACGCTCGCGAAGTCCGGGCGCACGAAGGGAAGGTGGCGCAGCATCCACGCGAACATGCGGTCCGAGTTCACCCAGACCCTGGCCGTGTTCGGGACGCTGCCGGCGAAGTGCCTGTAGGCGTTCAGGGCCGTGAACCAGTGGCGGCCCGACTCGTTGATGAACACGGGATGGACCGCCCTGCCGAGCTCGTCGAGAAGACCGTGGCTCAGAAGGCTGTCCTTGCCGCCGCTCGACAGGACGGCGTGGTGATGGCGGCTCGTGGACCAGTACTGCCACGGCACCTTCCCCGCCCCGGGCGGGACGTCCGGAAACTCGAACGCCGCGCGCAGGTACTTCCTCCGCCTCTCGGGCTCGAGCCCGGCCGGCTTGCCGACAAGAAAAGGGTTGGGCTCGAGAAACTTTTTCACGTAGATCTCCCGCGCCGTGTTCTCCGCCATGTCCATGATGAAGCGGCGGTCAATGCCCGAATAATCGGGGCCCCTGAAAACAATGCGGCGGCAGAAGAGCCCGTAGTTGAGAGCGACCTGGGCCGCGATCATGTTCGCAAGGTTTGCCGACGCGGGCTCCCCGGGAGCCAGGACATCCTCCTCGTACTTGTAGACGAGATCCAGGCTGTCATCTTCCCCGCTCTTCATGACAACCCTGTAGGGGGCGATGATCCTGGCGGGCTCCATCTTTACCGGGCCCACCTCCAGGCGGTCGATGACCTCCAGCATTTCCAGCGTTCCCCCGGCCCCGGACCGCGGATTTTTCTGACGGGAGGCTGAAGCCTCCCCTACCCGATGGGAGGAGGTCTGACGGGAGGCAGAAGCCTCCCCTTCCCGATGGGAGGAGGTCTGACGGGAGGCTGAAGCCTCCCCTTCCCGATGGGAGGAGGTTTGACGGGAGGCTGAAGCCTCCCCTTCCCCTGACTTGAAAAAGATGTTCTTGCTCGTTTTCATTTTGCTTTCTTCACGGACGGCAGTATGAATTTCGCCAGCTGCGCCGCTCCGTCCTGCAGCACGTCGAACGCGGGCCGGCCCGCCCTGAGGCGTATGGACTCGCAGGCATCATCGACCCCGGCAGGGTCGAGCCCCTCGCTGCTCACCGTGACCGCGACAACGGGCTTGCCCGATATGAGCTCGACGGCCTCGATCTGCTTCTCGAGCGGGTGTATCGCGTAGCCCGGGAAACCGTCGTAATCCTTCCTGGCCGGCGCGTGCTGAAGCACGATCAGGTCCGGCCGGCCTGCGGCCAGGATCTCGAACCCGCCGGGATAGGCGGGGTTAAGGAGGCTCCCCTGGCCCTCGATGACAATGACATCGGGCCGCGCCTCGCTCCACGCGGACCACACGGCGTGCTCGATCTCGCCGGACACGAAATCATTGACCAGGCTGTCCAGCACGATGCCGAACCGGGCCCCCTGCATCCAGGCTGTCTGGCCCGTGCCCACAAGCTCGGCGTGAAAGCCCTCCCCGGCCAGCGCGTCCACGAGCATCCAGGCCGTGGTGCGCTTTCCGCAGGCCGAGTCCGTGCCCAGCAC
>JBDRLK010000486.1:0-6461 GCA_043813155.1 Pseudomonadota bacterium
AAGATTCAAGGCCCGGCCCCGTCGATCACCCGGAATCGTAAATGCACCCCGGTTGATATTTCTGATTTTGACGTTAAATTACTGAATATAGCCGGTGCGCCGTTGATCGCGCCCATGGATTGATCAATGCCCATATATGAATATCGATGCGAATCATGCAAGCAGGTTTTCGAAGAGCTCATTTTCTCTTCCGATGAAAAGCCCTCCTGTCCGAAGTGCAGCAGCGACAGCACGCACAGGATTCTCAGCCCCGTGAGCTGGAAGGGGGAAGGCGGGGGAGGCTCTGCTTCGGGATGCACGTCCTGCAGCCCCGGACCGTCCGGGTGCAAGGGCTGCAGCAAGTAATCTGCCTTTATATTTGATAAAATGGAATTCGATCCGTAGAATGATTGTTTATATCCTGCGGAATAGAATGTATGGGCGATCATCCTCGCATAGTTCTAACGGGGGGCGGAAGCGGAGGCCATGTTTATCCCGCCGTCGCCATAGCCGGGATAGCAAAACAAAAATACCCGGACGCGAGACTGCTTTACGTGGGAACGCGCCGCGGGGCCGAGGCAAGGGTCGCCCCCGCCAGGGGCATCGACATCGCCTACATATCCATTGAAAGCTTCAGGAAAAACATTCCGGCCCTGGCTCTTTTCGGCGGCAGGCTGATAGGGTCCGTGCTGCAGGCGCGCTCCATCCTTGCCCGCTTCAATCCCGACCTTCTCATCGCCACGGGCGGGTACAGCAGCGCCCCGGTGCTGCTCGCAGCCGCCATCATGCGCAGGACCGGACGCGGCGGGCCGAAGATCCTCATCCATGAGCAGAACGTCGTGGCGGGGCTGGCAAACAGGCTGGGCGGAAAGTTCGCCGACAGGATCGCCACAACGTTCCCCGGGTCAAACCGCTATTTCCCGGCCGGCAGGGTCGTGCACACGGGCTACCCGCTCAGGGCACAGATCGCCGCCATCGGCAGGACGGAGGCGCGCGAGCGCCTCGGCCTCGATCCCGGGGCTTACGTGGTCTTCGCTTTCGGCGGCAGCGCGGGCGCCAGGACGATCAACAGGGCGATCGTCGACGCGCTCGAGACGCTCCTTGCCCGCGGCGACGTCCAGGTCATCCATGCCGTGGGCCGGTACCGCGGGTCCGACTACGACCCTGAAGAGGACACCAGGCGGCGGCTCGAGGCCCGCGGTCTGCCGGCGGCATTGCTCGATCGCTACCATCAGCTCGTCTACACCGAAGAGATCGAGACCTATTACAGCGCCGCGGACATCGTCGTAAGCCGCTGCGGGTCCGGGACGCTCTTCGAGCTCAAGAAGGCCTGCAGGCCGGCCATCCTGGTCCCCAAGATGGGCTCAGCGGGCGAGCACCAGCTTCACAACGCCCTTGCCGTGCAGGAGGAAGGAGCCGCCGTCGTGATCAGGGAGGAGCAGGACCCGGAAGGCGAAAAAGGCGTCATGAAAGTCGAGGGAGGCGAGCTTGCGCAGGAGCTGCTCCGCTTGAAAGACAATCCTGAAAAGCGCGAAGCCATGGCAAAGCTGCTGGCCGAAGAAAGCAGGCGAATGGACACGCCGGAAAAAATCGGCAGGATTCTCGATGAGCTGTTAGGCGGCTAGAATTCCATGCCGTCCGGGATTTCAACGCTGGGGATGCAGTAGGGGCCGCCGCCCAGGATGGGAATCATGTCGCAGATATACCCTTCACCGGCCCTGCAGTCCGAAGGGTCGTCGCAGGTTTTCAGGCAGTAGCTCATGAACATCAGGTCGGCGCACTCGGCGTCCGGGCCGCACTCGCCCGCGCTCGTGCACGTGGCCGTGCAGTAGCCGCCGGGAAACTCGAAGTAGCCGGCGATGTCGGTCAGGCACTCCTTGGCCACGGCAGGAAAGCCCTGGCAATCATCCGCGCTGTCGCACGAATCCCCCACCACGCCTTCGCCAGGGACCCATTCCTCCGTGGGCGCGTCGACAGGCGCCTCCGCCGGCACGTCGATCGTGTCCTCGACAACCTCGACGGCTTCCTCGACCGGCGTGATCTCGACCTGGTCCCCCTCCAGGTCCTGCCCGTCGTCCTGAAGGTCGCTGGAAGCCGAATCGTCACCGGCCGTGTCTTCCGGCGCTGTGCTCTCCCCGCACCCCCAGAGTCCGAACACCGCAACGAGCAAAATGATAAAGGCGGTTTTTCCTTTCATGGCACTCCTCCTTTGATACGGAAGGCGTCGGACCCCCGTATTATATGGGCCCCTCGATCGACACTTCAGGCGGAATGAGGAAGTAGACGATTCGTGAATCGAGCAGCGTTATCCAGTCGCCGAACACGTGTATGTCGGCGGTGTAGAGCTGCGGCTCGTTCGTTCGAGGGACGAAATCGTTCATCTTTGCGTATATGTCGAAGCAGACGATCGTACCGGGAAGCACGTCGTCGAAATAGTCGGGCACGGTGTCGTAATCGCTGTCGCCGACGACGAGGCCGCCCACACAGATCCTGCCCGAAATTTCCGGGTCCTCGATACCGCCGACCGTGTTCGGCTCGATCCGGTCCACGAACCGGGCCGCGTCGACCGTGTCCTCGGGCGAATCGATGCGGTCCTGGGCAGCGGCCGACACGTCGATGGGCACCTGGTTGGCCAGGTGGGCGATGGCATTCACGACCTGGTCGCTGAGACCTTCCCCCGTGTCGCTGATCTTGTAAACCAGCAGCGTTCCTGCCGCGTCCATGGAGCCCGTCCAAAAGGCCACGTCTTCCATGTCCTGCTGAGGGCACGTCGGGCCTATGGGGTCCTCGCACGAGTCAATGCCGATGTACTTGGCGTGGATCGTCCTGAGCGTCGCTATGATCTCGTCCTTGCTCTTCTCGTTGCGGCACATCCCTCCCATGAACCTCCACTCGAAGGGCTCGTCGCCCATCTGGACGATGATGGGGATGGCCGTTGGCCTGAAGCAGGGGTAGCCGATGGTGGTGTCGTCGGGGCAGGAGCGGGCCGGCAGGCCGTAGGCCGGGCCGTCGCCCGTGGCCGTGATCCACAGCGAGATGCCGTAGGGCTCGTCCCCGCCGCACAGGGACTCGTACGTGATGGTCTCAAGGGCCGCCTCCACCGCGTCCACGTCGTCCGTGATGCTCTGCAGGTTGGTGATGTTGTTGGGGCAGCTGGATTCCGGGCAGTCCTCGAATCGCAGCAGCCCCATCTGCACGTCGGGGATCGCTTCGGCCACGCCCGGCACGATCGTCGTCTTGAGGCCGGCCGTCAGGTTGTTCACCTCGCCGCTCATGGAGCCGCTCGTGTCGATCATGAAATACACGTCGGCCATCTTGATGTCCGTGCCGAAGACCAGCGTGTCCTGTGCCGGGTCCGGCTCCTCCATGTAGTCGACGATGAACACGAAGTCGCCGTGCGTCCGCGGGCTGTCCCCGGGATCCATCGGGTCGGACCCGTAAACGTCCTCCACGAGATCCGTCACCCCGTCGTCGTCGCTGTCCTCGTCGAGCCGGTCCGTGCCGTTGATGACCTCGTCCCTGTCCGAGACGCCGTCGTCATCGGAATCCGGGTCGAGGAAGTCGGGCGTGGTATCGCCGTCCGTGTCCACGGCTGCCGTGCACGTGTCGTGGTTGCCCGCCTCGTCGTAATCCGAGATCGTGTCGTTGTCGCTGTCGTCGTCGTGGTCGTTGGGAATGGTGTCCGCGTCGGGGTCGCTCGCCCCCTCGTACATGTCCGCGATCGTGTCGCCGTCAGCGTCGGGCCTGGACTCGCACGGCGGCTCGAACTCGACTTCCGTGTCGGCGGGCACGTCCGAATCCGACGGGGTGTCGGGCACAACGCTGTCATCGGCCGGATCGCCGCCCGCGGTGTCGTTTGTATCCTGCTGGCCCGACCCGCAGGCCGCAAACGCGATCAGAATCAATGCGAAAAAGATGTTCAAGAGAAAGTATCTAAGGCCGGCGGCCATGGGATGCCGCCCCCTACCCCGCACCGTCCGGTGAGCCTTGGGGCAGACAATAGGTGCGCGTGTCGCTGCTCATGGGGATCTGCGTGCAGGTGTAGCCCTCGGCCATCCTGCACTGGGAGGCGCTGGAGCACACCTTGAGGCAGTAGCGCGTTCCCGTCGTGATCTCCGCGCAGTTGGCGCCGGTTCCGCAGTCGGCCGGCGTCGTGCACCTTGCCGAGCAGTAGCCGCCCGGGAACGTGATGTAGCCCGAAAGGGTCGTGAGGCATTCCCTCGCACTGCTGGGCACGCAGGCGCACGCCGTGGGAGACGAGCAGGGATCGCCCGTAAGGCCGACCGTGCATGACCCGTCCTCGGCCGCCACGTCCTCGGGCCTGATGTCTTCCGCTCCGGGGTCGCCTACGTCTCCATCCGCCGGAACATCCAGGTCCGGGCCGGGAATGTCCGATTCTACAGGGATGTCGGGCGTATCGGCCGGGACATCGTCCAGATCGGTTTCAGAAAGCACTTCATCCGCCGGCGTGTCCTCCGTGGGGCTGCTGCCCCCGGCACACGACCACATGCACAGCGTCATGCAGCAAAACACGGCTAAAACCTGGGTGAGTAGCTTCATGTTGTACTCCTTACATACTCTACAGACGTTTAAAATTAAGTTAATATAAGTACTAATAGTAATCTACTTCAAGAAACTCAATAGTCAAGCAAATATCATAATATTTTCCCGATAATTATTCAAGTTTTTACTGGTATCCTTATTATGCCCATGGAAAGCGCTGGAATCGCTTGCGGAAAAATATCAGGTCCGGGCTTCGTTGAAATTGGAGAGGGAAAATGTTATAGTCGGCATCCTGCGTTGAAAAAGCAAAACATTAACAAGAGTGAGCATCATGGACCTTGCAAAGAAGAACCTCGTCAGACTCCTTCTTTCACTTGACGAGGATTTTTCAGCCGTTGTCGAATCGGGCCTGGGCCTGGAAAGGTCGAGACGAAGACTCCATAAATACCTGAACCTCAAGGAGGAATGCTGGAACTCGAGCGAGAGAAAAATGCACCCGCTCAAGCTGATCGCCATCAACAGGTGCATCGGGGTCCTTCGTACCATTCTCCTTCAGCAGAACGAGTCAAGGGCCGGCTTCAGCGCGCTCGGACATCTTCTGAAGATTGTCAAGGGACATGAGGCGGAAGAACGCAGCAGGGGGTTTCTTTTCGAGTTCATCCACCTGATAAAAGGGATCAATGGAAAGTCCGGAATCTATGAACAGGACGACCTTCGCTATCCCTTCGGGAGGCTGAAGGGAAGGGAGGCCGCCGTTGCAAGGTCGAAGGAGCTCGACGAGATTTCGCGCAGGGTGTGGACCGTTGTCTCGAGGTACAAAAGCGGGCTCGATCCCGAGCTTCTCGAGAAAAGGGAAAAAACGAAGAAAAGGATCCTGGCCGTCCTTGGGGGATCGGCGTCGGACTGGACGGATTACAGGTGGCAGCTGAGGCATATCTTCAGGACGGAGCCGCAGATCTCTTCCGTCGTCGGGCTCGAGCAGCATGAAAAGGAAGCCGTCAGGCTTGCGCAGCATCACGGCGTCCCCTTCGGCATCACGCCCTATTACCTGAGCCTTTTCGACGAGAAAACCGGCGCCGGCTATGACGCCTGCGTCAGGGCGCAGGTCATTCTTCGCCCGGCGGAAGTCTGCGCCCTCGCGGAGGGAAGGGCGCGCGGCGCCCATGAGCTGGATTTCATGCTCGAGTCGGAAACGTCTCCCGTGGACCTCGTCACGCGGCGCTACCCCCAGGTCGCGATCTTCAAGCCGGTCAACACGTGCCCGCAGATATGCTCCTACTGCCAGCGCAACTGGGAGGTCGACCCGCCCATGTTCCCTGGGGCCTTTTACAAGTCGCAAAAGCTGGACAGGGCAATGGACTGGTTCGAAAAGCACCGGTATGTCAACGAGGTCCTCGTCACGGGCGGAGACCCCCTGCTCCTGGCGAACGACAAGCTGGACCGGATCCTGTCCAGGTTTTCCGGAATGAAGCACATCCAGAGGATCAGGATCGGGACAAGGTTCCCCGTGACCCTCCCCTTCAGGGTAACCGAGAGGTTCATGGACATGGTGTCAAGGCACCACGTGCCGGGACGCCGCGAGGTATGCTTCGTAACCCACTTCGAGCACCCCGCGGAAATCACGCCCCAGGCGGTCGATGCCCTTTCACGGGTCAGGCGGAGGGGGATAGGGGTCTACAACCAGACGGTCTACACGTTCTATAACTCGAGGCGGTTCGAAAACGTCGCGCTCAGAAAGCAGCTGCGCCTGGCGGGCGTCGACCCGTACTACACGTTCAACACGAAGGGGAAGCTGGAGACCGAAAGTTTCAGGGTCCCCATCGCGAGGGTGATCCAGGAAGCAAAGGAGGAGGCCAGGCTCGTCCCCGGGCTCGAGAGAACCGACGAGCCCGTCTTCAACATCCCCGGCCTGGGCAAGAACTACCTGAAGGCCGGGCAGAACCACAGGGTCATCTCCATTCACCCGGACGGCGGCAGGC
>JBDRLK010000487.1:0-10686 GCA_043813155.1 Pseudomonadota bacterium
CCGTTGTCGCAGCCGGACATGCAGTCATCGTCCAGGCCGTTGCACACCTCGGTCGGGGGCGTGCACTCGCTCCAGTCGCAGGCCTCCGAGCACGTGCCGAAGCCCGCGGAGCCGCAGGACGTGACGCATTCCCCCGCCATCCCGGCGCAGCAGGTAAACCCGTTGTCGCACACCTCGTCGCAATCGTCGTCCAGGCCGTTGCACTCCTCGTCGGGCGGCGAGCATTCCCCGGGCTCGCAGGAGGCGGTGCAGGTGCTGGTCCCCTCGCTGTCGCAGGACGAGGTGCACGGGACACTGCTCCCCACGCAGCAGGTAAACCCGTTGTCGCATTGCTCGTCGCAGTCGTCGTCCAGGCCGTTGCACTCCTCGTCCGGCGGGACGCAGTCCTCTCCGGCAGGCAGCGTGCACCGGGAAGAGCAGATGCCCGAACCCGCGCTTTCGCACGTCGTTTCACAGAGCACCTCGGTCCCCACGACGCAGTCAAAGGTTTCGTCCGGGGAGCCGTTGCAGTTGTCGTCCAGGCCGTTGCAGATCTCCGCGCCCGCGGCGCAGGCTTCGCCCGTGGGCAGCGCGCAGGAAGAGGAGCAGAGGCCCGTGCCCGGTGTTCCGCAGCCCGTGATGCACCCGACCGTAATTCCCACGGCGCAGTCGAACCCATTGTCCGCGGCATCGTCGCAGTCGTCGTCGAGGCCGTTGCATGTTTCGTCCGGCGCAGAGCAGTCTTCGGGATCGGGAAAGGTGCAGTCGGGCCCGCACGTCCCCCTGCCGATGGAGCCGCACGCGGTCGTGCACTCGGTTTCCTCGCCCATGACGCAGTCGAATCCCTCGTCGATCACGGTGTCGCCGTTGTCGTCCACGCCGTTGCAGATTTCGCCGGGGGGTGCGCCGTCCCCCTCCGCAGCAGTGTCCGCCTGGTCATTGCCGTCCGACACATCGGGCACGTCCATGCCGTCGACTTCGCCGATCACGTCGAAGTCCGCGAGCGTGTCGGCAGGAGGGTCTTTTGCCTCGGTGCACGCGGTGTTGAGGATCAGCGCGCCGAGGAAGAGGCTGGACTTTATCATCACCGATCTAACACTTCAGCTTATATTACATCAGCCGCCCGCGCAAGCGGAACGGGAGCCTGAAGGCTCCCCTGCCCCCGAAGGGTAGCGGAACGGGAGCCTGAAGGCTCCCCTGCCCCCGAAGGGTTGGGGAGGCTTTAGCCTCCCGCTCTCTGCTTCCTTGCAAAGAGCCCGGCCACACGCTCCTTCATGCTGTCGAGGACCGAGTAGGCCACGGGGACCACGACGAGCGTGAGCAGCATGGACGTGATCAGCCCGCCGATGACGGCCACGGCCATGGGCGCGCGCATCTCGCCGCCCGCGGAAAGGGCCAGGGCAACCGGAACCATGCCGAAAACCATGGCCGCCGTGGTCATGAGAATCGGCCTGAGCCGGACCGGGCCCGCGATGAGAAGCGCCTCCTCGCGCTGCCTGCCCTGTTTTCTCATCCTGTTCGTGTAATCCACGAGCAGGATGGCGTTCTTGGTCACCAGGCCCATGAGCATGATCACGCCGATAAAGGTCATGATGTTCAGCGAGTAGCCGGACAGCAGAAGGCCGGCAACGGCCCCGATCAGCGACAGGGGCAGCGAGAGCATGATGGTGAAAGGGTGCAGGAAGCTTTCGAACTGCGCGGCCAGGATGAGGTACACGATGATGATGGCCAGGATGAGCGCGCTGAGCAGCTCGGCAAAGGATTTCTGCATGATCTCGGCCATGCCGGCCCACCCTCCCATGACCTCGGCGCCCAGCTTCTGCGTTGCGATCTCGTCGATCTCCTTGACCGCGGTGCCCAGGGTCTTGCCGTCCAGACCGGAGAGGAGCGTGATGTTGCGCATGCGGTTGTGCCTCTCGATCTTGGCCGGCCCCGAGCCCGTGTCGATGGTCACCAGGTTGGACATGGCCACGAGCTGGCCATTCGTGGACCTCACCTTGAGCCGCAGGATGTCATCGAGCCTGGAGCGGTGCTTTGCGTCGAGCTGCACGCGCACGTCGTAGCGCGTGCCTCCGGCCACGAGGTCGGTCGCCTTTTCGCCGGCAAAGAAGGTGCGGATGGACATGGCGATCATGACGATGGGCACGCCCAGGTCGGCCGCCCTGTCGCGGTTGATGCTCACCGTCACCTCGGGCTTGCCTCCGCGATACGTGGTGTCCAGGTCCACGTAGCCTCCGCGTTTCTTGAGCTCGGCGATCATGGCATCGGCCGCTGCGTTGAGCCTGTCGAAGTCCCTTCCGTCCAGGTTGTACATGACCGCGGCCGAGCGCGAGCCCGTGCTGCTGCCCATGCCGAAAGCCTGCTCCACCGCGATCGTGGCGTCCGTGCGGCCGGCCAGCAGGCCGCGGATGTAGACGATGGCCTCGTCCTGCGAAAAGGCCCTGTGATCCTTTTCCACGAGGTTCACGAGGAGCTCGGCCTTGTTGACCTCGGGCTGCATGCCGCCGCCGATGGTCGTGAACGTGAAGTCAACGCCTGGGACCTTGCCTACTTTTCCGGCAACGTCCTCGGTGTATTTGCGCGTGGCGTCGAGGCTCGTTCCGGCCGGCATCTCGACCCAGACCTTGACCGAGCCGCGGTCTTCGGGCGGGAAAAATTCCGAAGGCACGTAGTGCAGCATGAACACGCTTGCGATGAATATCGCCGCGGCGATGAGCAGCGTGACAAAGCGCTGCTTCAGGGCCGCGCCCAGGAGCACGCGGTAAACCCTGTCGATCAAGTTCAAAAGGGCGCCGATGCCGCGTGAAATGAAAAATTTCTTTTTCCCGGTTTCCGGCTTGAGCATCCTGGACGAAAGCATGGGCGTGAGCGTGAAGGCCACGAAGAGGGAAACGAGCACCGCGAACGCGACGGTGAGCCCGAACTGCAGGAACAGCCTTCCGATCATGCCCTTCATGGTGGCCACGGGAACGAAGACGGCCACGATGCACAGCGTGGTGGCCAGCACGGCCAGGCCGATTTCGTCGACTGCCTCGCTCGCCGCCCGCATGGCGGGCTTGCCCATTTCAATGTGCCTGTAGATGTTTTCAATGACAACGATGGCGTCGTCGATGAGCATGCCTATGGACAGGGACAGGGCGAGCATGCTCAGGACATTGAAGGTGAACCCGGCCACCTTGATGAACGCGAACGTTGCGACGACCGACGTGGGCAGGGCCAGGGCGCTGATGAACGTGGCACGCCAGTCGCGCAGGAAAAAGAGGATGATGACAATCGCCAGGAAGCCGCCCAGCAGAAGGTCCTCCTTGACCCCGTCGATGGACTGCACGATGAACTCGGACTGGTCCGAGGGCACGGATATCTTTACGCCCTCGGGCATCAGCTTCCGCAGCTCCTCCAGCGTTTCCATGACGAGCTCCGCCACCTCGACCGTGTTGGCGCCCGACTGCTTGCGGATGAGCAGGGCCACGGCCGACTGGTCGTCGACGGCCGAGTGGGAGCGTTTCTCCACCTGGCCGTCCTCCACCACGGCAACGTCGCCGATCCTGAGAGGGGCGCCGGCTATGGAGGTAATGAATATGGACGCAAGCTGCTCGGCCGAATGGACCTGGCCCTTGGTCTTGACCGAGAACTCCCTGTCGCCCATGTCGATGCGTCCGCCGGGGATCACCACGTTCTGCATCCTGAGGGCCGAAACGACGTTGCTCACGTCGAGGCCGTGGGCCTCGATCTTTTCAGTGTTCACCCATACCTTGAACTCGCGTTCCTGGCCTCCCACCACGTCCACGCCGCCCACGCCCCGGAGGGTCTGGATGCGCTGTTTCACCACGTCCTCGGCCAGGCGCGTGAGCTCCTTGACTTCCTGCGGGCCGGAGACGGCCACGGCAAAGATAGGCTGGGCGTTGATGTCGAACTGCTGGACGATGGGCGGCTCCAGGTCCGCGGGCAGCTCCTTGGTCACGGCAGCCACCTTGTCGCGCACGTCCTGGAGGGCCTTGTCCGCGTCCACCTCCAGCTCGAACTGGATGATGATGAAGCCGAGGTTTTCCATGCTCGTGGACCTCATCATCTCGATGCCGTTGACCTGGTTGACGGTCTCCTCGATCTTGTCGATGATCTTGCTCTCCATGGTCTCCGGGTCCGCGCCCGGGTAGATGGCGGTGATCGTGACATAGGGAAACTCCACGTCCGGCATCAGGTCCACGCCGATGCGGAAGTATGCCGTGACGCCGAAAACCATGAGAACGGCGATGAGCACGCTCGTGAACACGGGGCGCTTGATGCAGGTGTCGGCGAGTATCATTCCTGCTCCTCTCCGGCTTCCCTCTCCTTGCCTTCGCCCGCGGCCTCGTCGAGCCTGATCTCGGCGAACATGCCGGGCTTGAGGCCGTGGTCGCTGTTTTCGATTTGGGCGATCACGGACAAGGTGCGCGTCATGGGGTTGACCGACCCGACGATCTTTGAAATCGTTGCCAGGACGTCCCTGTCTATGGACCTGAAGTGGACCGTGATCTTCTGGCCTTCCTCGAAAAGCTGCATCTCGGTTTCAGGGACCTGGATTCGAAGGTCGAGGATATCGATCTCCTCGATGATCAGAAGGACCGAGGGCGGCATCATGGTGACGCGCTCGCCCTCGGCAACGAGCTTGGCCACGACGAGCCCGCTGTAGGGCGCGCGGATGACCGAGCTTCGGATGTTCTTGTTCGCCATGTCGAGAGCGATCTTGGCTTGCGCCACGCCGGCTTCGGCGGACTTGTACTGGGCGTCGACCATGTCGAACTGGCTCTTGGAGATGCTGCCCGTCTGCATCAGGGCGTCCATGCGCTCCCGTTCCATCCTCGTGACTTCATAGCCGGCCTTGGCCGCGGCCACAGCGGCCTGGGCCTGCTTTTTCTGCAGCGCGATGTCCGATGTGTCCATCTTGACGAGCGGCTGGTCCTTTTTCACGTAATCCCCCTCGCGGACGTGCACTTTTTTGATGAGCCCGCCGAACTGGCAGGGGATCTTGCTCGTGCGGTGAGCCTCGGTCGTGCCCGTGAACTGTGGCGAGCTGAGCGCTTCCGCGGGCTCCGCCGCCGGGGAGGCGTGGGCAGTGGTTTTATCTTCGGCTTTGGCGCCGGCCTTATCGCCCCCCTTCTTCCCCTCGGGCAGCGTGGCCTTGGCTTCCTTTTCATTGCAGCCCTTGAACCCGGCAAGGGCGGGCAGGGCGGCCAGCAGGACGAGCGTTATCATCAGTCTTCGCAGCATCATTTTGTACCTCCCGATATGGTCTGTCCCCCGGGATTGCCGTTTCCATCATTGCTTCCCGTCCCGTTGAAGAACAGGTCGAGGATCGTGTCCATGTGCGCGCCCAGCGGGTAGGGCTTCTCGGAAAGCAGCCAGCGCACGGCAAAAGCATGGACGATTCCGAAGAACGCGGAAGCGTATTCCCCGGGGTTGCCGGGCCGCAGGGCGCCTTCCCCGATCCCCTTTTTCATGAGCTTCACGAGATGATTGTGATGGGCCTGGTGGGCCTGCCATGATTTCACGTCGATGCCGGCTTTTTCATCCCTGTTAACGACCGAAGAGTGCTGGTCCATAATGGCGATGAAAAGGTCACGGTGCTTTTGGGCGATTTCGAATTCCCTCGTTGTGAGCCAGCGAATGTAATCCCTGAACGCCAGTGGAATCGGCGGTGTTTCGGAAAAAACCTCGTTGATTTTATACATGATCAGCTTGATCAATTCTGAAAAAACGGCTTCCTTGTTTTCGAAATACTTGTAAATGGCTGCCGGTGAATAGCCGGCCTCCCGCGCGACATTGTCCATGGTCGCGCCATGGAATCCCTTGCGCGCAAAGACCGAGGCGGCCGCCTCCAGGATGATGTCGCGGGCGAACTCCGCTTCCCTAACCCTTCGTTTCGCCTTTGTTTTCTGGGCTTTACTGCTCATGTTCCCCTCTCAGGCTGTTCAAGTGGCTGATAAAGTGATGCTTGCTTCACTTTATTTAAGGTCTATTCAATATAACGACACCTGACCCAGGTGTCAACCGGCCCTAAAAGGAAACCCTAAAAGGAGACAGAGCGCATTAGTGAGCTAAAAGTGCACTAATGTGCTCTGTCCCCTTTACGTAAGTAAAAGTGCTCTGTCCCCTTTACATGGGGGGCGGGTAGACGGTGAAGGAGTGGGTCGGCTCGGATGGCTCAATGCTTTCGATCGTGCCGTCTTTGGTCACCGTGAAGGTCACGGAAAATTCGACCATGGACCGGGCCGAAAGGTACTTGGGAGCATTGGCGCCGGCCGGGCCCGGTGCCTGCTTGTCGGGGAGGGGGGAGCTCAAGAGCCGCTCGTCCTCGATAACGCGGGAGCGGATCGAGGCGACCAGGCGCTCGTCCTGCCAGTAGATGAACGGCAATACGATGGTGCGGCGCTCATCCACCTGGAACGGGCCTGCTTCCCGCTGCCTGGCGAGCAGCTCTTCGATCTCGCTCTCTTTTTCGGCGAGCAGGTCCTCGCTGCGCTTCAGGATGTCCTTGATCACGGCCGTAAGGTCAAGAGGATACTCGGAAGTTCCGTCCAGCCGCTTCATATCGGTCATGACAAAGGTGTGGCCCATCTCCTCGTCGTCGCCGCAGTTTATCTCGAACCGTACGAGGGCGTAGGGGTCGTGGATACCGAGGTTTTTCATGCTCTCCATTGTCGCCAGCGTCACCTTTCCGAAAGACCTGTGCTGCTGGATGCCGCCCTGGCTTCCCGTGACAACGTACGCGCCGGAACCGGACACATTGTCCGGGAAAAAGAACACGCGGTAGCGCATGTCGCCGTCCACGATCACGCCGAAAGCGTCGGCCGCCGTGCCGATCTTCTGTGCCTGTAAAATTTCCCCGATCCCGTTGACAAGTACGCCGACGCGCATTTTTCCCGGATGGCTGTTTTCGCACACGCCGTGCCGGCTCGACGATGAGACTGCCTGCTTTCCCCCGCAGGAGGCCGGAAGCAGGCCGGGCAGCATGATGACCATCAGAAGCCCGAGGCCGCAGCGGCATGAAACATTATAGCGTGCCATCTTGATGGCTCCTTCATCGCGCTTACAAGAAGTTTATTAGACAACATTCAGGCGCAGGACGTCAATCAGGAATTCAAGGAAATTGCGCCTGGAAAACCCTACGGGTCTTTGCTAGTATGATGATCACCCATGGAAACATACAACCACTGCATAAAAGCAGCATTTGCCGCGGCGCTTGCGCTCCTGCTCGCGCCCGCCGGGGCCGGGGCCGGGGACTTCAACCCGCCCTTTCCGCGCGTCATGATGATGATCTGGGGAGGCGCATCGCCTGCCCATTACGCGGAGTTCGACTGGGTCATCTCGACCATCTGGTCGCGGGATGAGCTCGAGAAGGCAAGGGAGATCAATCCCGGGCTCATCACGTCCTGGACATTTGACGTCAACTGCTGCAGCACCGGGAACGGCAACAGGGAATGCCCGGATGAATGGCGCGTCAAAGGACCGGATGGGAGCTATATTTTCATCTACGGCCTGTGCTACCTGGGCGACACAACCGAGTACTGCGGCCTGTACGAGGGAAAGACCTACGCCGAGTCCGTGATCGAGAGGATCGCGGTCGAGGACTACGAATTCTGGACCGGCTGGAACAGCGACGGGCTCTGGGAAAACATCGACTGGCTTGGCGACAGCATTGACCCGGACGGCGACGGCGACAGCGACAGCGATGACTACGACGCGTGGAATCAAAGCCGCCTGGATTTCCTGAGCAATCTTCGCGCCGCCATGCCCGAGGGCGCGACCATCACGGCCTGGGGCGGCAAGACCTACTGGAGTGAGGGCCATAACTATATGAACGGCCTGGGCATAGAGAAGTTCGGCGCCTGGGGAGGCTGGGGCTGGGACAGGGTGAATGGGTACTATGAATACTGGCATGAAAACGCAATTGAGCCGCGACTCTTTTACATCAACGGTCATTACGAGATAGACACGGAAGGCGACGCCAAGTCCAAGAACAAGTTTCGCAACGTGAGGTTCGGGCTTGCCACAACGCTCATGCGCGACGGCTTTTACGGGTACGAGGACGGAGAAGGGGGTCCGCGCACGACCAACGAGCACAACTGGGTCAGGCTGTATGACGAGTATGCGGTTCCGCTGGGCTATCCCCTTGCAGATTTTGCGCAGATTCGCGATTTTGTTTTCTGCAGGTTTTTTGACGGCGGCGCCATGATCCTGAATGCCAACGCCCACGACGAAACCGTCACGGAGCAGGACCTGAAGGACGCGGCCGCATCGCTGAGCCTGGACTGGGATGCCGTCTCAGGGGATGGCGGCCATTACTTTCGGTTTGCCGGCCAGCAGAATCCTGATTTCAACGACGGCAGCGAATTCGACGAGATCACGCTTCCCGGCGGCAGCGGTGCGGCCGGGAACCCGAGGGGGGACGGCATTCTCCTTGTCCGCTCTGCCGGCAGGGTGGTCATGGCGCCCATGATCATCGACACCGAGGACTACGTGACTTCGCCCGGCGCCGTGAACGCGGTCCTGGACGGGTTCCAGGGCCAATGCGGCGGGGACACGGGTTTCAGGACCGGGTACGGCCGCTGCGACGAGTCCACGCCCATGTACCACTACGCGTCATCCTCAACCGGCAGCGGCAACACGGCCACCTTCGAGATAACACTGGCCACCGACGGCGAGTACAGGGTGTATGAATACCATCCGCCCATGGAAGGGTGGGACGTTCCCCACACCATCCATCATGCCGACGGCGAAGAGATTGTTCACGTGGACCAGCGCGAGAGCTCCGAGCAGTGGAACCTTCTCGGCACGTTCCGCTTCACGCCCGATTTCCCGGCGCGCGTCGTCATCTCGGACCGGGCCTCGGGCAGCGAGGTCGCGGCCGACGCGATCCGCTTCGAATTCGCGGGCTGCGGCGACGGGATCGTGGAAGGGGATGAAGCGTGCGACGGCAATAACCTCGACGATGAGACATGCGAGAGCCGCGGATACAGCGGCGGCGGCACGCTGCGCTGCCTGGCCGACTGCAGCGGGCTCGACGAGTCGGGCTGCGAGGGCGACCCTCCTGATGACGCGGGTGGGGATGGTGCTGCGGACGCGGGCGAAGACGCGGGTTCCGAGGACGCTTCCACGGACGCCGCGTTCGAAGACGGCGGGCCGCAGGACGCGGGACCGGAGGGAAACGACCCGGGGATCGTGGAAGGCGGCTGCGGCTGCCGGATCGTATTGTAGCACAGCGCCCCCGGCGTGCCGTGACAGTATGAACGCATCGTATAACCAAATCAAGCGATGGTTGCCATCACTGCGGGCAATAGTGTACCATGGCCGCATGCCTGTCAAAGCGGACAGCGAGAAAACCGCGAAAAAGGAAGGAGGGGGGGGTGTAAAATCCGTCATCGTCGGCGTCATCGTGGTTGCGTTCGCGGTTGCCGTTGCGCTGACCGCTTCTCGTGGGAAAAAGAGCCCCAACGTCATCCTCATCGTCAGCGAGACCCTGCGCGCCGATCACCTGGGATGTTACGGGTACGGCAGGGACACGTCGAACTTTCTCGACGGGCTTGCGAAACAATCCGTGCTGTTCAGAAGATCTTACTCCCAGGCCCCCTGCACCGTGCCGAGCATGTGGAACATCCTTCTGTCCAAGTATGCGTCGCACGTCCCGGCGCTGAGCGACTCCATCACCATGGCCGAATATTTCAAGCACAGGCAGTATCGCACGGCCGCGTTCCTGTCGCACGTTTTTCTCGATGCCGAAAAGACCAACCTTCACCAGGGCTTCGACACCTATGAGATCCTGCGCAGGGACGATCGCAAGAAGGTTTACGCTCCCCTGAAGGCGTGGTCCGTGACCAGGGCGGCCATCGAGTGGATCGACGGGGTCAGGGAGGACCCGTTTTTCCTTTTCCTGGTCTATTTCGATCCCCACGATCCCTACGAGCCGCCCGGGAAATTCAGGAATCATTTCAATGAAACCGACGCGTTCGGCGGAGACAGGCGCAGGCAGAAGATACACGGCCGCAGGAAAGAGAATAAAGCCGTATCGGACGAGCACAGGACGTTTCTTGTCAATGCCTATGACGAGGAAATAAGGTATTTGGACTCGGAGCTCGAGAACCTGATGTCCTTTCTCGGGGACGTCGATGAATTCGACGATTCGATTATCATTGTCACGTCTGATCACGGCGAAGAGCTCGGCGACAACGGCGCCAGGTGGGACCACTGCCAGCTGCTGAGCCGGGAGGAGCTGTGGGTCCCTCTCATCATCAAGATGCCGGGGCAGGAATATCCCCTGGTCGTGCACGAGCCTGTCCAGACGATTGACATTTTCCCCACGCTCGTCGAGTATTTCTCCGGGCCGGCGCTTCCGCTTTTTTTCGGCAACCTCGAGGGAACGAGCCTGCTGCGGCTCATCGGAGGGCAGCCCGGGCAGGAGGGAAGAACGGCCGCTTCCTTCTGGACCAGGCAGCGATGCATCGTGCAGGGGAACGTCAAGTACTGGGAAAAAGGCGGCACGGCGACCCTGACGGACGTGGATACGAACGAAGACGTGAAGAACGAGGCCCTGAAGCAGGAGCTGAAACAGAAGCTGGATCTTGTCTTCGAAACCCACGTCCTGAAAGAGGACCCGAAGGAAAAGCCGGCCGCCGGCCTGGACACGGACGGCTACCTCGAAGAAATCTTCGAATCCTCCAGGTGAAGCCGCTT
>JBDRLK010000488.1:0-2158 GCA_043813155.1 Pseudomonadota bacterium
AAAACGTTTCAGGTAAACAAGATGCCGAAGAGTTACCTGAAGCTTCTGGACGTTCTCAACCCCTATCCGGAGTGGCCCATACAGAAACCGGCCATGAGGGCGGACTGCGAAAGCATGCCCAGGCCCTGTCCGTTCGTTTCGTGCCGCTACCACAGGTACGTTGACGTGAACACGGAAAAGAAGGGCAGCCAGATCAAGCTGAATTTCCCCGACGTGCTCGACTACACGCATCTTGACGTGGAGCAGCTGGAGGACACCTGCATTCTGGACATGGCCGAGGAGGGGACGAGGACGCTCGACGAGGTCGGGGATCTTCTGAATCTTACGCGCGAGAGGGTAAGGCAGATCGAGGCACGGGCGATCAAAAAGCTGTGCAAGAACGATCAGTATCGCAAGCTGCTGAAAAAACTGAATATCATTTAAGCGGCGGGAATAAAAGAGCTTTGGCTCTTACTTGTTCGGGATGAGGCGGATGACGGGCTTCTTCTTGTCAGGCTTTTTATTGTCCGGCTTCTTCTCGCCGTTGTCAATGATGCGAATGACCGGCGCCTTCTTCTTGTCCTTGGGATCCGCCGTCTTTTCTGTCGGCGGAGGCTGGGGATTTGTCACGACCCATGCGGGCTTTTCCGGCGTTGTGGTCACAACCTGCACATCCGCTTTTTTCGACTTCTTCTTTTTGCCTTTCTGCGTCAGCTTGATGAGAATTTCCTTGTACGGTACATCCGGAGAGATTTCCACTTCTTCATCCTGGTAGCCGGACTTCGTGAACACGAGCTTGACGTCCTTGCTGCTCTTGTTGAACTCGTGCTCGCATGTCGTTTCACACAGCTCCCGTTCAACCACACCGATTTTCAACATGACCGTCGCCCCCTTGGGAGTCGTGTTGAACTTGATGATGGCCTTGTCGTCATCCTTGGCCGGCGCTTTCTTGGATGGGTCCTCGGATTTCGTCTCTTTTTCGGTTTTCTTCGCTGTGTCGCCTTCTTTCTTCGTGTCCTTGTCGAGCTGCGTTGCAGGCTTCAGCTCCTTGCCCTTTGTCTTGTCCATGCTCGTCATCAGGAAGTAGGCTCCCACCGCTCCCCCGGCCAGGAAGAGCACGATCAGGGGCAGCACAATGAAAACCGCGCTGCTTCTTTTCTTGGGCTGGTAGTGGGGATCGGTCATTGCCCCTGTTCCCGCCCACGTCATGGGCGTGGTCCCCGTGGCCGGCGGTGGCGTGGCCAGGGAGGATATGACCGGGACACCGGTAGCGGGCGGCGCCATGCCCGGCGCCATGCCAGGAGCGAGCGTGCCGGGAGGGGGCGGAGTCTGGACCTGCATGGCCGGGGCCGCGAATGAAGAGGTCCTTATGGCGGTCGACTGAATCTGTGCCGCATCCCTGAGGGACTCGACGAATTGCATGCAGCTCGAGAAACGGTCGTTTGGGTCCTTGGACATCGCCTTCCTGATCGCCAGGGACAAGGTCGGATTAATGTTGGGGTTCAGCGTTTCCGGTTGAGGGGGCTCCTCGAGGAGAATCTTCATCAGGATGGCGGTCGGCGAATCCCCGTTGACCGGGAGCTTGCCGGTGAACATTTCATAGGCAATGGAGCCCAGGGCGTAAATGTCAACCCTGTGGTCGATATCCTTGTCGCCCCTTGCCTGTTCGGGCGCCATGTAATGCGGCGTTCCAATGACCATGCCCGTCTGCGTGAGGTTTGTTCCCCCCTTGCCGCCCTTGATTTTTGAAATCCCGAAATCCAGGATCTTGACCACGTCCTTCTGGTCCGAGCGATCGATGACAAATATATTTTCCGGCTTCAGGTCCCTGTGGATGATTCCCTTCGAGTGGGCCGCGTCGAGCGCCCTGGAAACCTGGTAAAGAATTCTAAGCAGCCTCTGGAAAGGGAGGACGGGCTCCTCTCTCAGGATGTCCCGCAGCTCGCACCCGTCGAGAAACTCCATGACGATATAGGCCTGGCCCTCCCTGGTATAGTCAATGTCCGTAACGTTGATGATATTGGGATGCTCGAGCTCGCCGGCCGTGACGGCCTCTCTGCGGAAGCGCTCGATGGCTTCCTGGTTGTTTGAAAATTCAGGGTTGAGCATTTTTACGGCATACTTTTTCCCGAGAGTGATATGCCGCGAAAGATAGATCTTGCCCATTCCGCCTTCGCCG
>JBDRLK010000489.1:0-8706 GCA_043813155.1 Pseudomonadota bacterium
ATTCGGGTGTTTCGGAATTCATTTTCGGGCTCCTTTTCTTTCATTCTAGCCGCCCGGACCCTGTTAAGGGGGGGGGGCTAAACGGACCCGAAAACCTTCTCTAAAACCTCAAATATGCCCTTGGTTGCACCATCTTGCACCAAAAAAAACGGGCCAGGAGATCGTGGCTTCTCCCTGACCCGGTAGAAAAGGCCCATTTCAAGGGGAAATGGGCCTGGTGCCCCCGGCGAGACTCGAACTCACGACCCCCGGTTTAGGAAACCGATGCTCTATCCTGCTGAGCTACAGGGGCAATTAAATTAAAACCCTTCTGATAGTAGGGATTTATCCAAGTTTGTCAATGATGATGTGTTCATTGGTCGCGATCTTCACGAACAGTGGACCTGGCCGAGCCTGCTGGCCGTGCTCCCGTCGATGCAGTAGTGTTGGGACGACTCTCTGAAGGCAAAATCCTTGCATGGTTTTTAAAATATGTTGTAATGGTTGTGAGCACATTTATGTATTGTCCACGCACCATGCGAAACGCGGCAGGGACGGCGGCGCTGTTCAGGGTGGTCTTTGCCGCGATCATGCTCCCGGCGTTTTCAGCCGGCTGCAGCCTCCGGACCGGAGGCACGATGAAGGTTGATGACGACGGTGGGGCTGATTCGGCTGCGGATGCCGACATCCGGACAGAGGGCGACTCGGGAGACGGGCTCGATACGACCCCTGATGCGGACGGCGCGGACATCGCGGAAATCCGGGATACGGCCGAGGGCCGGGATTCGCACGAGGATGATGGTGCCGACGCCGACATGGAACCGGAATGCGTTCCGGAGTGCGGCGACCGGCAGTGCGGGCTCGATCCTGTGTGCTTTCGTGAGTTGTGCGGTACGTGCAATGATCCGTACACTTGCGACGGTACGGGCATGTGTACGTGCGCGGGCGGCGGTGTTGTCTGCGGATCACTATGCTGCGATGCGGGTCAGTGTTGCGTCGCCGAAATGTGCATCACGCCGTACTGCGACCCTGCCTGGATGTGCGGCGATGACGGGTGCGACGGGGCGTGCGGCGGTTGTGATTCGGGCCAGTGCTGCATTGAGCACACGTGCATAACGCCCTTCTGCAACCCGGACTGGGCATGCGGCAGGGATAAATGCGGCAACTTGTGCTCATCCTGTCCCAACGAGACCAATCCGCCGGACTGCCTGTTCTGCATGGAGCATTCCTGTGTCGCGGGATCGGTGTGCGACGAGACGGCGTGCTGCTGGCCGTTCGAGTACTGCGACGGAACCGGGCACTGCACTACCTGAGCGGGCCGGCAGGAAGGGGAAGCAGTTTGCGGATCTTGACATGTGGCGTCCATGGTAATCAGGATTAAAAGAAGGCACCCTGGTTGGTGCATCGGCCCTGCTTCGGTTGTGATCCTGCTGTCTTGCAGCTCAGGGCCCGGCAATGGAGCAGGCGATGCTGTTGACATTGCGCAGGATGAATCCAGAGACTTGATTGCGGATGAGATCGGCGGTGATCTGTTGGATGTGATCGAGGACAGGGACGAAGACGAAGTCGTGGTCGATACAGCATCGGAAGATGCGGCTCCCAATCCGCCCTGCGATGGGCCCACGGTCAATGCCATGATCCGCGGCGACGGGTCCATCCTGCCTGTTTACAAGGTCGACGCTGCCGCAAGCCCTGTTTCAAGCGTGGGCTTTGTGTTTGACGACGAGACAGTAACCGCCCTGGACCTGGAGGAAAATACGCTGTGGACGTCCGCAACGGGCGCGGGCGCTCTTTTCGGCGGGTTTGATTTTGACCGGGACGGCTGGCCGGACCTTGGCCTTGCCCGGAGCGAGCCCACGGGCGAGATCTGCGGGTCAACGCCCACGGTCAATACCTGGATCACCTTTGTAAGAGGCGTTTCCGGAGAGCTGGTCGACGCCGTGGCCCCCATGCCCGACATCTGCTGGGATTTTAGCGGGACCATCTATCCCACCTCGCAGTGGACCACGGCCGATGTGCTTTTCGGAACGGACATGCCCGTCCTGGCTCTTTCACCTTATTACGCAACCACGAGCTGGTTCTATTTCTGGGCCGATGGGTTTACGTCGGAAAGTTTTTACTACCCGTCTTCCTCGCTTTACGACAGCACGTACGCGGCCGACCGGCCCAACGCGTGGGGGACCGGCACGAGCCACCTTCCAAATTCCCACGTAGCCAACGGGCTTCTCGTCGATGTCGGCGAGGATCGCAGGCTGGTCTTTT
The DNA here is from genome assembly GCA_043813155.1 of Pseudomonadota bacterium. Taxonomy (GTDB): domain Bacteria; phylum Myxococcota_A; class Polyangia; order DRWM01; family DRWM01; genus JBDRLK01. The sequence continues at coordinate 2,242 of JBDRLK010000489.1, forward strand.
TCACCTCCGGCAGGGTGGTCCAGTATGACGTGGGTCCCCTCGGTTCGGACCAGCTCATAGCCGACACGCCCTTCCTGTCCGGAGGCCGCACGGACCTGGCGGGGCGCAACTACGGGCTGGTTGGCCGCGACCCGCAGGACCCCGATAAAATCGTCCTGATCTCAGGGACAACGGCCTTCAGCCTGTATGCCGATCTTACTTCGGCCAGCATGACCTTCGACCCCTGGGGACAGATCGAGCGGCACGTGACAATTTACAGCCTGTCGGCGCACTCCGTGGACGACCGTTTTTATTCTTATGCGCACGATGCAGGGGACGGGCACAAGTACGAGAACCGCGTGACCTATCCTGACACGCCCTTTGTCGAAACGGGCGCGGAGCAGCCATCCCGCCTGGCCTATACCGTGTACACGGGAGGCCACTGGTACATTCATGTCTCGCAGCCGGGGTCAACAGCGGACGCGCTGACCGTGCGGGGCCGGTTTCTATGGGACATACGCGACCTGGATGGAGACGGCATAGACGAGTGGGTTATTTCGCCCGTCGAAAATCCCGACGACCCGGACGTCCCGGGCTACTATTTCCCGAAATGGCATACCACGCTGCAGCACTGGAATGAAACAGACATGGCGCTCGAGGAGATCGCTTCCTATCCGGGCCATGTTCCGGCGTTGGCCTCGACGTTTCGCAAGCCCGAGAGAACAACGTCCATGAGCTTTCTCTACCCCGTGCTCACGACCATGACGTCCCCCGAATGCGCGTTGAAGCTGGTCCTGCGGTCGCAGGCCGGCGAGACCGTGCCGGTCGATCTTCCGTGAGGGTTGAGGGGAAAGCGTTTTCCATCGCTGCGTCGGCTACGACCTTATGCGCATCGGCCGCGTCAACTTGCACGGCCCCATAATCGGCGCGCACGTGTGGTTCTAGAGTTGTCGGACTTTTCCGCTCACCCTTGCCAGGAATAACGGTGATTGCAGCAGTCATGGCCCTGCATCAGGGTCTTGTCGCGGGTCAGGTTGATACCCGGGTTAAAGCCCGAGGCCCAGGTGTAATCGCCATGGCATACGTACAGATAACCGATATCCGCGGCATCGAGCTCGATAAACGTGGACGCCCAGATGCATTCGGATACTTTTATTTCGAACACGGTTTGGGTGTCTTCAATAATTTCCATGGTCAGCGTATTCTGGTATTTCGGGTCCCTGAACGTATCAATGTAGGTTTTGAAATCATTGGCAGGCACGCGCTCTGCATGGGATTTGCCGAAGACCCGCGATCTTTCCTCTGAATATGTTTTGATCAGCTCAAACAGCATGTCCTTCTCGACATCGTTTAACATGGCCTTGATGAACTGGACGGCCTCCCTGTACTGGGTTAAATAATAACCCCTGAACGTCAGCTCCTTGTCATAGGGCATGTCGAATTTGTGCCTGGCCGGCAGGCTTACTTGTTTTTTCGCTTCAGGAGCAGGAGCAAGCGCCACAGCGCCGCCGCACCCGCTGCACGCCAGGGCGCAGGCGGGCATGATTTTCGTGACGAAAAACCTGCGATTCGCATCGAAAGATTGGTTGTGTTTCATGCTCCCCTCCGGCTCATTTGTTCAGATGGATCGAGTATTGCAGGAAGAAGAATTATTGACAAGCCCGGGTCTCTTTGCGTGTCGGCTCTCATTTTCAGCCGTTTTCTCGAATACCTTTGCGATGCAGTGGCAGCTACCCACCCCTCCAGATATAAAAGCAGCTTGAGGGGCAGCGCTCGTGCGCAGCTGCAGGCGCCCCGAGGGCCCGCAGCTGCATTCCTTCCTATGGATCGAGGGTCATGCTGAAATGCTCGCCGGGCGGGATGCGGAAGCGCTGCTCCAGGCCGGGGGCGTCGTCGCTCCACACGATGTCGCCGTAGGGCGCGGTCGTGACCGTGACCGAGCCCACCATGGTGCTGGCCAGAAAATCCCTGTTTACGAGCAGCAGGACCCAGCTTTTTGTCCTTGGCAGGTCCTTTTCGATGGTCCCGTCGGTCGCGTCTTCGGCCAGGTCGAGCGCCTCGAAGGGATCGCCTGCCTCGAAATCGGCATAGTTTTCTTCGTCGAGCAGGTAAACGTCCACCCGGCCGTCGTCATGTTCCTTGGAGAACGAGCCGCGCAGGCTGCCGTCCCCCTCCACGCGGTAGCTCTCTACCTCGAACTGCAGGGTCAGCGCGACCTCCGGGTCGTCGCCGCCTGTCAGGTCGGCCTGCGTGACTTCCGCGAACCCGGGCATGGCGCCCGGCACGTTGGTGGTGATGGCGTAGGTCTCGTAGGCTGCGGTCTCCTCAACGGCAATGTCCAGGTATCCCGGCGGCGGGTTGTCGCCGATGGCCGAATGGATCGAGTAGCCGTAGGGGTTGTACTCGCCCACCGGGAGCGTGGCATAACCGTTGATGTCCGTGATCACCTCGGTCGCCCAGGTCCAGGATTCGGGCTGGCCGTACACGGCCCAGGTCCCGTAGATCGTGACCATGGCCCCGTCCACCGGGTTTCTCGACGCGTCGATGACATTGAACTCCAGGTAGGACGGCAGCGTGGCGTACGTGTCCGTGCGGTCCACGATGTACATGGCGTCGCCGCGGGCCACGGTGATGGCATAGAGCCGGTTGGTCGAGAGGCCCGGGTCCTGGGCATCCGGGTTGATCCCGCCGTTCAGGTCGTTGCAGTCGCCGTCCGCCATGGTCAGGCCGTCGCCGTCGCGGTCCGATCCTCCCAGCTCCTCGTCCGCCGCGCCGTCGCAGTTGTCGTCGCGGCCGTTGGGCGCTTCTTCGGCAGCTGGATTGACCAGCTCGTCGTTGTCGTCGCAATCGCCTCCGGCGATGGTGTACCCGTCCTCGTCCGCGTCCGCCTCGTCCGCGCCGTTGTCCGCCGCGCCGTCACAGTTATTGTCGATGCCGTCGGCTTTTTCCGGGGCATCGGGATGAATCGCGTTGTTGGTGTCGTCGCAGTCTCCGTCCGCTATGCTGAACGAGTCCCCGTCCGCGTCCGCCTCCTCCGCGCCGTCGTCCGCAACGCCGTCGCAGTCATCGTCGATCGAGTTTACGACCTCTTCGGCTTCGGGGTTGATTTCCGCGACATTGTCGTTGCAGTCCCCCCCGGCAATGGAATACCCGTCATCATCCGCGTCCGTGTCCGCGGCGCCGTTGTCCGCCGTGCCGTCGCAGTCCTCGTCGCGGCCGTCGGGAAGCTCCACGGCCGTGGGATGGGCGGCGCCGCGCGCCTCGTGGCAGTCGCCCGTTGCAATGGAATACCCGTCGCCGTCGCCGTCGAGCTCGGCGTCCACGAACCCCTCGTCCGCCTCGCCGTCGCAGTCGTCGTCGCGGCCGTTCTGAACCTCGTCGGCCCCGGGATAGGCGTTTTCGTCCGTGTCGTTGCAATCGCCTTCCGCGACCGTGTAGTCGTCCCCGTCCATGTCGTCCTCATCGATCCCGTCGTCGGCGATGCCGTCGCAGTTGCCGTCAACGCGGTCGCGTCTCACGCCGCCGTTGTAGAACCATGTCTCGCCCTGCCATCCTCTTTCCTCCCACCACCACTCGGCCCAGGTGTGGTCGTTTGACCTGGCGCCCGCGTTGCGGCCGGGGATCAGGGCCGTGCGAAGGGACGCGGCGTGGAAGTCCGCGTACTCGCCGCAGTTGCCGCAGGCCACCACGTAGATGCGGTTGGGCTGGATGGGCCGCTCGGCCCCGGCGCCCCAGTGAAGCACCGTGCCCGCGAACCCGTAGACCTGGTCCCTTGCGTTCGTCTCGAACGCGCTTTCCTCCGCCTCGCTGCGGAAGATTTCAACGCCCTCCATGAATTCCTCGAGAAGGGGGCATACGCGGTCTTCAGGGCACTGCTCGGCCGCCGCGTCCCACAGAAACTCCCTCCAGTGCCAGCCCAGGTCGGGCCGCGTGCCCATGGCCGAGTGCCACCCGTTCACGAACAGGGGATATTCGTCCTCCAGCCTCGGATGCACAACGAACCAGTAATAGAGCTCAGGATCGATCGTTCTCTCCTCGATGGATCCGTCCTCGGCCTCGATCCTGTAGGCGGCTGTCGTGTAGTAATCGGGGTCCACGCCCGGCTCGCCCACGTCCACGAGCTCAACGTACTCAAGGAACGGGTCGTATTCGTAGATCTTGCGCGCGTTGACCTCGAAGAGCTGGGGGTAGAAGAAGTCGTCTTCAATGACTTCCTTGCTCGTGTGCGCCATGGTGAAGGCCATCTCGTCGATGAGCCTGGGATCGTCCACATCGAGAAGCATCATGGCCAGCCCTTCCTGCTCCGAGGGCTCCAGCTTTGCCAGGTTGATCTCCAGGTCGTCCTGGAGCCAGAGCGGAACGAGCTCCAGGGCTTCCCTTACGACCGGCAGCGGCTCGAACGGCGTGTGCGTGACGGTCAGGGAAGGAGGCTCGACGCCTTCGACGTTCTCCTCCTCCTCGAGGTCTTCGGCGGGCTCGGCCTGGCCGTCATCCTCCAGGGTGTCTTCCCCGGCGTCCGTTTCCGCGTCGACGTCATCGCCGGTGCCGTTGCCATCGCAACCAGCCGAGCTGAACACCCATAGCATCCAGGTTAATGCGAGTAGCTTTCTCATGCGTTCTCCTCCGCTGTCATGCAATTAAATGATATCAATTACTGAAAACCTTCTCATCAACACCCCGGAACCCCGGGCAGGGGAGGCCTGAGGTATTTATGGGGTGGCTTCTGAAAACATACCACGTTTTTTAATAGAAACCAAACAGGAAGCAGGAAGATAAGAGCTGCGAACAGTTTCATGATGATGAGCACAGTCATTCCCATGGCCGGTTTCAATGTGAAGACATCGTTGCATGCGATTTCTTTTCATGCTTCAATGAGTGTTGATGAAGCGATTCTGGACAGCGGCAGTGATCGTCCTGCTCGTGTCAGGCTGCCGGCCAACACCTTCCGGGGACCGGGCCGGGACCATCAGTATCAAGCACGAGACCGGAGAATCCCCTGGGGGCTGCGAGGGAGGCGTGTTTTATATAGACGGCAGGATGGAAGGCCGTTACCCGGTCAGCGATTTCCCGGTCAAGCCCGCCAGCCATACCATCACCATAAACAGCGTGGGGGACTGCGCCGGCCACGGCGACCTGAGGCTCGAAATAAAAAAAGGTGAAAAAAAGACCCTTCATCCGAAGCAGTTTAAATAGGAGCCATCTCATAAATTCTCAGGGTAGGGTAGGGGAGGCTTTAGCCTCCCGCTTTTTTCATAGCGCGCCAAGAGCGCGCAGCACCATGGGCGACTAAAGTCGCCCTACCCACGTTTGGAGGCAGGGCGTATCTTTTAGTCACTGCGGCTTGGTCCCGATAAAAAGGTGGCAGATCCCGAACGTCAGGGGGTTTATCTCGATGCCCGTCAGCCCGGCCTTCCGCATCATGCCCGCGAAAACGTTCGGGGATGGGAAATGCGTGATCGAATCGGCAAGGTAGGCGTAGGCAGCCGGGTTTTTCGAAAAGCCGCGCGCAACGAGGGGCATGAAACGGTCCAGGTAATGCCTGAAGCCGCCGACGATCATGCTGCCGCGGGGAAGGTTCATTTCAAGGACCATGACTCGGCCGCCCGGAGCAATGACCCTTTTCATCTCTCGCAGCGCGGACAGCCTGTCCGTGACATTGCGAATGCCGAAGGCCATGGCCGCGACATCGAAGGTGCTGTCGCCGAAAGGGATCTTCAGCGCGTCGGCGCGTATGAGCCGGATGCGGCGCTCGAGCCCGTGTGCGGCAATTTTCCGGTTCCCGGCGCCCATCATGGCGCCTGAAAAATCCAGGCCCACGGTGCTGATGCCGTGATGCCGCACCGAGGCCTCGACGGCCAGGTCGGCCGTTCCCGTGGCCACGTCGAGAAAACGGCGGGTCTTGAAAAACTTCATGCTGCTCACGGCCGCGCGGCGCCACGCAACGTCCCTTCGAAGGCTGAAGAGGCGGTTGAAGAAATCGTAGCGGTCTGAAATCGTTTCGAATATTTCCCGAACAACGCCGGCATGCTGCTCCTGCGACATGCCGGTCACGGATGGGTACCTTTTGTCTTCATGGTTCTGCATTGGGATCAAAAAGGGGTCTGTCCCCTTTTTAGGGGAGGCGCCGCGCTGGGCCTCCACGTAGTCGTTGCGGGCGGAAACCATGGTTTCGCTCCCTTTTTCAGGGTTGATGGCTGCAAAGATAATGCCCTCGGCGCGGTTTGACTGGCCCGCGCTCGCGGCCTGGATGTGCAGGCTCCATTATAAGACCATAGATTCTATAACAGGGGTGCGCAGGGCCTGCAAGGGGCCCGTGACGCATTTGGGCACGCCGAGGGCGTGCGGCTACACAGATCGAAGGGCCAGGGCCTGCAAGTAGTCAGCGTTTTGCTGTCCAGTTGTACTGCCAGAGCTGGATATGCTTCGGGCTTGTCAGCCGGTCCCTGTCGCCGCAGGTGACAAAGCGGTTTCCCTCGAAGGACTTGA
>JBDRLK010000490.1:0-2625 GCA_043813155.1 Pseudomonadota bacterium
CTGGGCTGGCTCCTGTGCGCTCAGAGCGGTGAGCTGGATGACAAACATGCGGAGCCGCCCGTTCCGGCAGGCCTCGGGCAGCTCAGCGCTCCCCTCGAAAGCCTGGCCGAGTTCCTTCGGATCGACACGGACCTCCTCAACACAGCAGCCGAGGCGAGCGTATCCATGGAGGATACGAAGCAGAAGCGAGGCGAGATCCAGGCATGGCTGGCAGATCTTCCGGCCAAAGAAAAGGACGACATGCTCGCCGGGCTCATCACCGGCGAGGATCCTGCTATCGCCATGGAGCTGCTCCAGCGCTATCTCAAGGATCAAGCCGATGCCGCTCCGAAGGTTCCGGCACCTCGTCGGACCGTTGGCGAGCTCCTCCGCATGGCGCGGGCTCACGCCGAAGAGCGCCGGCGCATCGAAGCCGAAAGGCGGGCCGCGGAAAAAGAACGGCAGGAGCGCGAGGCCGCGATCGCCAGGGCAAAGTACCTGGACGGGATCGCGGGCAGCGAGGAAAAGCTCTGGACGGAGGTGGAAAGCCATATCGCCACGAAGCAGCCGAAGAGCTACGACAAGGCCGTGAAGCTGATCATCGACCTGCGCGACCTGGCCAGCCGCGATGGCAAGAGCGGCGAATTCAACACGAAGCTGGCCTCGCTCCTTGCAGAGCATTCTCGAAAATCAGCCTTCACCAGCAGGCTTCGCAAGGAGGGTCTGGAATGAAGGCGGTCAGGCGAACGCGGAAGAAGACGAGGACGGCGGGCAAGAAGCACCCATCAAAGGGGACCCGTGCAGCGGCAAAGCTGCCTCCCGGGATAGAAGCGCTCGCGCGCCACCTCGCAAAGATCAAAAAGAAGGCTCGTAAGCTTGGCATCTTTACGAACGATCGGGAGCTTCTGACTTGTCCCAAATGCGGCTTCTTGGAAGATGTCACGTGCGATGGTCAGTTGATCACGTGCAAGGCGACACGATTGGGCAAGGACACGGGACTCCGTTTCACCGAGATAATAAAAGCGGCCGGCAGGCTCCGTTGCCCTGCCTGCGGGAGCGAAGTTACGGCTTCCGAGGATACGACGCCGTGACTGCTGAGGAGCGCTGGTGTGTCTCGATAAAACCACGCCTGCCCCGAAAATATCGATAGTATTCCGGTCAAGACCCCTGTCATTCAAAAAACCTGCATCCAAGGCGGAAACACTGGGGTTCCGAAAGCGGCGGCGATACAATGACGTCGTTATTGACTTGGAAATCCATATATTGGATTCTCGACGGCATGATTGAAATGATCTTCAGAATCGTTATCAACATCATCCGTGTCGTAATGATAAATCGCGCAGATCTCGTCATCGAAAACGCGGCCCTGCGCCAGCAACTGACTGTTCTCAAGAGCAAGCATCCGCGCCCAAAGCTACGTCCAGAAGACAGGGTATTCTGGACTTCGTTGCGCTCGGCATGGTCACGGTGGGCAGAAGTCCTCATCGTAGTGAAGCCGGATACAGTGGCCCGTTGGCACCGCACGGGGTTCCGTCTCTACTGGCGATGGAAATCACGCTGCCGAAGAAGCGGGCGGCCGAAAATTTCCGCAGAAGTCCGAGAGCTCATTCGGAAAATGGCCCTTGAGAACGGCTGGGGCGCACCAAGGGTTCACGGCGAGCTCCTCAAGCTGGGTTTTAAAGTGGACGAGCGCACGGTCAGCCGGTACATGCCGAAAAGGCCGCCGGACCCAGGCGCGGTCCACCGGTGGATCACCTTCCTGCGAAACCATAAAGACTGCATGGCCGGCATGGACTTCTTCACTGTTCCCTCGGCCACGTTCACGCTTCTGTATGTCTTCTTCGTCATCCACCATGCGCGTAGAAAGATCCTCCACTTCGCGGTCACCGCCGAGCCCTATGCCCTGTGGATCGTGCAGCAGCTCAGGGAAGCATTCCCTGAAGACGGTGCGCCGCGGTACGTTATCCTCGACAGAGACGGAAAATACGGCGACGTCGTGCCGGCTGCCTTGAAAAACATGGGCGTGAAGATCGTGAGAACGGCATGGCGGGCGCCTTGGCAAAATCCTTACGCCGAAAGGTTCGTGGGATCCGTGCGACGAGAGCTTCTGGACCACGTCGTCGTCCTCGGTGAAGACCATCTTCGCAGGCTTCTTTCCGATTACCTTGTTTACTATCACGACGACCGAAGTCACATTGGGCTCGACAAGGATACGCCCAGCGGCCGTCCGGCGATGCCAAAGCCTTCATCGGATGCACGGGTCGTCGCGCTGCCGCGTGTCGGCGGTCTCCATCACCGGTACGCGTGGCAGATAGCAGCCTGAGCACGATTCAACGCTTCGACGATAACGATTGTCCTCGTTCCATTTTATTGCTGGTTGACACGCAAGGCTCCCCTTCTCTGCTTCGCGAACAACCACGGCACGCCCTCTCTTTCTTCCTCTCCTCGTGGCATATGTCGATCCAGGATTGCCGTCCATGATGGTCGAGCCGGCACCCCATGGGTCGATCCCATTGCCTCCATTACGCCTGCACTGCATTTTGTCGAGGGACAACGCGTTTTTGGCCTCGCCGGCGTCGATCATGGCCTGCCAGGCGCGGGCCAGGGCCAGTGTCTCGATGATGCGCGGCCGGAACTTTCGCCGGG
>JBDRLK010000491.1:0-7485 GCA_043813155.1 Pseudomonadota bacterium
CTGGAAGACATCGAGCTGGCCGCGGGTCTGCTCTCCTGCGAGGACAAGGAAAATGAATTCATCGCCGAGGCCATCGATTTCTGCGAGGAGCCCCATCCCGAGTACGTGGGCTATGAAATCTATGTCCCTGAAAAGGTCAGGGGGCCCGAAAACAGGGAGTTCGGGTCGTTCGACGAGGTGGGCGCTGCCTGGGACGTTGCTGCCGGCAGGAAAACCGTCAGAAAGCTCCGGAAAAAGCTCGCCCATGATTATGCGTGGTGCGATCCCGACTCCCCGAGAGGCTTCATCTGTCCGGATTACCTCCTTTACGTGCTGGAATGGCTGAAAAGAAAGGAAGACTGCCTTCTCTTCGGGTTTCAGTCAACGTCCTACAACACGTGCAAGGTGCCGTTTACCGCGCTCTCCCTCATGTTCCCAAACCTTACGATTGTCGTCCGCCAGACCGGAGAGCTTTTCCTCTCCGGATGCTCGCCCGCATGGTGTTATGAATTTTCATGCGGCAGCATTCTGGATGAATATCTCGAGGGCATTACCGAGGTTGATGACGAGGATGAGGACGAGGACGAGGACGAAGACGAAGAGCAGAAGGACGAGGAAGACGAAAAGGACCACGAGCCCGACCCGAACCAGATGGTTTTCAATTTCTCCCGGCTGGTGTAAGATGATGGCCAAAAGGGAGACGACGCATGGTGAAAAAGCAAAAGAAGCCAATGGCGGAAGACCCCGCCGTTCACATCATAGCCTACAACGGGTTCGACAGCGCGGCATCGGCCGCGATCCTGCTCGGGACACATCCTCACGCTCAGATCTATATATCCAGCGCAGCGCGCATCGCCAAAACCCTGTCCAGGATCGAGGACAAGAACGCCCGCGTCCACATCCTGGGCCTCGGCGCCCGCTGCGAGATCGAGGACCTGCAAGGGCAGCTCGCCGCCGTCCGCGCGGCTGGCGGAGCGGTCACGTGGTACTGCAAGGGCACGTACCTCGACGAGCTTCGAGAATGCTTCGCCGCCTCCGGGGCCGAGCTCGTCGCGGACACGCGCCAGTGCCTTCCCGAGATCGTTCGCCGGGCCAACAGCATCGACACCATCCACGCCTCGAAACTCGTCGACCTGACGCGAAAAAGCCTCAAAGAAGCCAAAGATTTCAAGCATGATTGGATCGATCTCGTCAACTCCTCCATCAACCGGTTCTTCAGGTACCAGGACTACGGCGCCGTGACCGAGGCCATACGAAAGCTGGCCGACCCCTCGCTCATCGACCCCAACGACATGGCCCACATCCGAAACTTCCGGCGCTGGGGCAACCGCTTCCTGTCCGGCCGCAGCGAGATCATGGTCAGGCTGCGCGAGCTGATCATGAAGATCGCCAAAGACCCGGAGTGCTCCGTGCTCGTCACGGGCGAGACGGGCACGGGAAAGGAGCTCGCCGCGCAGATGCTCCACCAGTACAGCCCGCGCAGCGTGGGGCCGTTTTTTACGGTCAACTGCGCCTCGTTCGACAACGACCTGACCGAGGACAGCCTCTTCGGCCACGAGAAAGGGGCCTTTACCAGCGCCGGCGACCGGCGCGAGGGCGTGTTCGAGGCGGCCAGCGGGGGCACCCTTTTTCTCGACGAGATCGGCGGAAGCCACCCCGCCCTGCAGGCAAAGCTGCTCAGGGTCCTGGAGACCAGGACCGTCTACAGGCTCGGGAGCAACGAGGAGATACCGGTTGACGTGAGAGTCGTCTTCGCCACCAACAAGGACCTCAAGGAGGAAATCCGCCGGGGCCGGCTGCGCGATGACCTCTACTACAGGATAAGCAAGATCCACGTCGAGATGCCCCCCCTGCGCGACCACATCGAAGACATCGAAATGATCGCGAACGAGGTTCTTCACAGGTTTGCGGCCTCCAAGGGGCAGAAGCCGTCCCACGTGACCCGCCGCCAGCTCGAGGTTTTAAAATCCCACACCTGGCCGGGCAACGTGCGCGAGCTCGAGGGCGTGCTCGAAAGGGTCATCATTTTCGAGGAGAGCGACTACTCGAAGCTCATCGATTTCAGCGATCGCAAGACGCGGCCGTCCTCCTCCGTGCCCACGCCGCTGTCAATTCCCAAGTCAGACGATTCGATCATACCGCTCAAAGAATACGAGCAGCGCTACGTCAGGCACGTCTACGAGTCACTCGACAGGAACAAGACCAGGACGGCAAAAGCCCTCGGCATCACCGTCAACACGCTGAAAAAAAAGCTGCAGGAATAAGAATCTCAAAGCCGACAGGCTCTCGGGGCGGTTCGTCAAGGGTCGGCCCCATGGTCTCCATTGCTCCTGTGCTCAAATATGTCGAGGGACAGGTTATTTCTTTAATTCCCTGGCAATGGATTCCAGGGTCGATTTGCGAAAAAGCTTCTTCCTGTCCTTCGTGTAATCTCCCGATCCTTTCTCGTAGACAAGAATGAATCGCGTTGCCCCGGCGTACCCAAGGGCCTTGATCAGGGCCTCCCAGCCTTTTCTTCTTATTTCCGGCAGCGCCAGGCTCATTTTTTCTCCTTCGTGGTCAGGAATTGCAGTAATCCCATTACTTTTGTCTTTATCTTGCTCCTGTTTTTCTCAGCCTTTCTGATCAGGGTGTCGTCACAGGTCAAAAAAAACTCTGCTCTTCCCTTTTCTGCACAGGCGATATGAAGGGCATCCAAATCGCTGAATTTCATCGTGCACAATTGACCGGCACGGCGTATAATGGATGAGTCAACAGGCACATGCTTATATGCAAGATCAAAGTATCTCGATATCCTGTCCCTTCTTTCCGGATCAGGGTTGCGCTCGTTTTCATAATGCAGGGCATCAGAAGCAATCACCTTCAACACACCGCTTTCAATATGTTCAAGAACATGTATTACAATATTAGTCTCCAGCGCTATGCGCGATTGTGACTGATCGTCAAACGGCCTATTATAAGCGCATAAATCAAGATAGACGATCTTTTTCCTGGCAGTTGAGTTCGCCACAATCAAAATAACTATACACCAATGAACGTCATTTGGCAATTGGCTTGCAGCTCCCGGTCGATCATTATAATGACGGCATTTTTTCCGATACCCCGCGCTCACTTTTTGACGGGCTGCCTGTCAAGAATTGAGCTGTCAGCCTCCCTCCCCCCCTGAAAAACCCCGTTTTTCAGCCCCACTCCCCTGGCACGCCCTTTGCGTTTCTTTTCCCCACCATGCTTGAACAACTCAACATTTACGGAATGCAGAGGATCGAAAAAGCGATCCTGGCCGGTCTCGTGACCGGAGAGCCCGTGCTCCTCATCGGGGGGCACGGCACGGCAAAGACAACGCTCTGCTGCCGCATTGCCGAGGCCCTCGGGCTGCGCTTCTGGGCGTACGACGCCAGCAAGGCCATGTTCGAGGACGTTATCGGGTTTCCAAACCCGCACAGCCTTTCCGAGGGCGAGGTCGATTACGCGCCCACGCCCATCTCGATCTGGGGAAAGCAGTTCGTGCTGATCGACGAGCTTTCTCGCGCCACGCCCTCCATGCAGAACAAGTGGCTCGAGGTCATCCGCTCGCGCCAGATCATGGGCAGGAAGCTGCCGGATCTGCAGTTCGTGTTCGCGGCCATGAACCCCACAACATACCTGGGCGCCAACATCCTGGACGAGGCGCTCGCGGGCCGTTTCTCGGTGATCGTCACCGTGCCCGACCTGTGGGACATGGAGCCGGACATTCAGAAGGCCATCATGAGAAACGTGACCGCAGACGACGCTCCGGGCCTGGACCTGTCCCCTGCCGGCAACAGCGCCCCATCCGCCGGCGCCCACCCCCTTGCCCAGCTCATCGACCGGGCCCGCAATCACGTGCATTCAATCGACACGCAGCTTCTCGCCCGCATCGACCTGTACGTGACCGAGTTCCTGCAGTACCTGAAAGGCAGGGAGATCGCGCTCGACGGCCGCCGCGCCGGCATGATGTGGAGGACGCTGCAGGCCTATCTTGGCGTGTGCGCCGCTGTCGACAACGCCGCGCTCGACCTCGACCTCGACCAAAACCCGATCGAGGCCCTCGGCGACGACATCTTCGCCTGTATGAGCTCCACCACCCCCTTTGCCGCGCTCGAGATGGACGTCTCCCCCGTGATCCTTCGCGCGGCCCACGAAACCGCGCTCCAGGCCGCGGCCGACGGGAAAAACGGAGACTGGTTCACCATGCCGTCCGATCCTGTCAAGGCCGCCCGCTTTTTCATCGAGCGCCACTGCGCGCTCCCCCGGGACGAGGCGAAACTGCTCATCACGAAGTTTATTGGAAGCGCCCGCAAGCAGCAGGCCTGGGACAAGGCGGGCCCGGCCCTGGTCGCGGTCTCGCTTCTGGCCGCTGCCGTGTGCGAAGGACGCCTCGACCTCCCGCCCCACGACCAGCACCGCATCCTGGAGTCCTACAACCAGATGATGGAGGTCCCCGAGGACCGAAACACCGAGATCCTCGAGATCGCCGGCCGCCAGGCCCACGAAAACCCGCTGAAGGACATGTCCGCCCCCAGGACCCTCATGGCCTTCAGGATGGCCTACGGCTACGAGCTCTTTCACGAAAACCGTCCCGGCTGCACCGACCTGGACAAGCTCGGGTCCATTATCGAGGAAACGCTCATACAACTGGAGGAAAACCATGCATGTCAGCGCGTTCAAAGTGAAAAAAAAGTACGGCGACGTCAGCATAGCCGTTCGCGATAATGTGGACATGACCGTCCGCGACACGTGGGAGTACCAGTGCTCGTCCTTCGAGACGCTCGGCACGCAGGGGGCCATGAGGGCTTTTAGCCTCCGCGGCCTTAACGACGAAGCGTCCATCTGGGACCTTGCCGGGGACATCGTGGTCCGCGAGAAAAGGCGCAAGCGCGCGTTCCGCAATGCCGTGATTTTCTACAGCTCCATGGTGGGGCTCGTGGATTTCATGGCCACCATGATCGCGCCCGAAGGCCCGGGGTTTCTGTCGGGTTTTCTGCTCGAGGCCAGGCAGCGCAACGGCCGGATCAACAAGAGCTGGCTGGAGCGTCAGCTCGAAAACCAGCCCGACGACCACCGGCCCCGAAGGTACCGCCGCAGCGAGCCCATGCTTCCCCTGCCCATCGCCAAGCTGTTCCACTACACGCCCTATTACCCGGAGCGCAACGGCAGGAGGGCCACGTACTACCTGGCCCAGTCCGGCGGGTCCGACCGCTGGCCGGTCTACGGTGCCGCGATGGCGGCGCGCATTCACGGCCACGACGTTCCCCGCATGGCCTATTTCACGTTCACCGGGGACAGGCAAGGCCACGTCGTCTGCGAGCGCGGGGAGTCGTCCTTGCTTTTCTTCGACGGCGAAAAGCACCACTTCCTGGACGGCTGGATGGACGTGGACGCGGCCATGGCCGAGGTCTTCGACCAGGCGGGCACGCTGTACGGCTCGTGCGACTTCGACCTGTTTCCGCCGGCGCACATGAAAGCCCGGTGCCTGGTGCGCGTGCCGGGCCGCGAGGCGCTGGGCGGGCATGTCAAAAAGCGTCGGCCGCGCCAGGCGCCCACGTCCGGTCGCTCCGGCCCCCCCTGCGACTGCGACCTGCTGGCCTCCCCGGCCTACGTGTTCGACAGCCGCCGGCCCATCGCCCTCACGGGCAACGAGCCCGTGCTCGACGACCCGGCCTGCGCAGCGGCCGTGCTCTCGTGCATGTCCAGGGGCATCTACATCCCGAACGACAACCCGCGCCCCCTGCCCGAAGGCGGGCTGCCGGAAAAATCTTCCTACCTCATCCTGGCCCAGCCCGGGGGGCTGTCATGAAAGCAAAAAACGCGCGCGATCTTGTCAACATAGCGCTGACCGCGGCCCAGGCCCTGCCCAACAGGGACGTGCAATGGGTCCTGAGCCAGCTCAAAAAGGTCTCGGACGTCGAGTTTTCCACGAAGATCGACACGGCCTGCGTGCGCAAGATCGGCGAGATCTACAGGATCGAGTTCTCGCAGGATTTTGTGCGAAAATGGCTCGACGACCCGGAGGACATCCTTTTCGTGCTCCTTCACGAGATCTTTCACAAGATCCGGGGGGACCTTCTGACGCGCCTCGGCGGCATGGGGCCCGCCGAGGCGCTCATCGCCAACATTGTCGAGGACATTCAGATCAACTCCATGCTGCTCAAGGAGTATTTTCCGCGGGGCGTGGGCCTGGTCGAGCGGCTCTACGACGTGAAGTCCTTGCCCGAGGTCCTGCTCGCCCCGCCGCCCCTCGTGATCCGCACGCACGCCATGATGAACGACTGTCCGGACCTGGCCCAGATCGACAGCATGGAGGACCTGCCGGCCCTGCAGCCCAAAATCCTCCACACGGTCATGGAGCTCGTGATGCGCGGCTGCGGCATCGAAGATGAGGACAAGGCAGAAAAGCTGGCCTCGTGGTATTTGGACGCGTGGATCGGCGACTGTACGGTCCGGGGCCTCGTGGAGAGGCTCATGGAAATCATGGAGCTCGAAGATGCAGACGTCCTGCTCCTGGGCGACCACGAGGGGCCGGGGTGCAAACTGCCGGATTTTATCGAGGCGCTCGACGACCCGGCCTACAGGTTTTTCGCGGGCAGCGGCGAGGACTTGGAGGAAGACGATATCGAGCCGTCGGCTCCGGCCCGCAAGGTCACGTGGCTGCACCGCGAGATCCGCAACGCCCTTGCGCCGGACCCGAAAAACCCGCGCGACGCCATGGCCTTCATGCCCGAGCGGACCGTGGTGCCGGGGTTCGGGAGGAGGGACTGCTACATGCTGGCCTGCGACGCCTGGCCCTACTTTTTCACGAACAACGTCTATCAGCAGACAAAGGACGACCACCGCGTCCACCTGTACATCGACGTGTCAGGCTCGACGAACGAGATCCAGTCCTTTCTCTACGGGCTGGTCCTGCATCTCGGGGACCTTACGGGCGAGCCCTTGTACCTGTTTTCGAACAAGGTCGTGGAGGTTTCGCTGAAAAACCTCGAGGAAGGATCGCGCAAAACAACCTGGGGAACGGATTTCGACTGCGTGGTCGAGCACGCCCTGCAGAACCGGTTTCGAAAAGTGCTCATGATCACAGACGGTTTCGCGAGCCTGAGCGACGAGCACGCGGGCCGCGTGCTCAAGGGCGACCTCGAGCTGTACGTGCTTCTGACCGAGTGCGAGGCGCAGCGGGACCTCGAGCCCGTCGCAAAAAAGATATGGTTTCTCAACCTGGACGAGCTCGGGTACAAGTGGAACCCCATCCCGCGCTCCCGCAGGCGAAAACCTCGGCGCCGCAAACGCCGCCCGTAGTGCGGGGCGTCAGCCCCGCGTGGGCCCTCGCCCCGCCCCCGCAGGAAACCGACAAAAAAGGCATGCATAAGGATACCGCACTGTTTATGATTAAGGTCGCAAAAAAGGATCTGGACCCCGAGGACATACCGGCGGCAATCGAAATATTAAGAAAACCCAACGAAGAGGTTGACGAGCGGCTAGGGGCCGAGCCGGCAG
>JBDRLK010000492.1:0-4611 GCA_043813155.1 Pseudomonadota bacterium
ACCCGTGGAAGTCATGTTCTGCGCCTCATCCATGGCCCTCACGGTTACCGTGTGGGCCCCGGGCTCCAGGTCTCCCAACCCAAACTTGAAGCTCTCGCTCTGGTCGTCAAAAATCGTGTCCAGCGGGAAAATGTTCTTCCACAATTTTCCGTCGACGGAATACTGAATCGCTCCCACCGTGCTGAAATTGTCCGAAACCTTGCCGGACACCACGGCAACGCCCTGCTTCACCGCCACGTCCATCCAGATCTGGGGAGGATCATTGTCGACGAGCACGGGCTTGGATATCCTGGCATGGTCCGCCGAAAGCCTGGGATCATTCGCCGGCTCATCACCGGCCACGACCTTGATGAGGTAATAGCCGGCCGGAATGCTCGTCGTGTCCCAGCTGTACTTTTTTTCGTTCAGCTCCTCGCCCTCCTTCAGGATCGAAATCCACTTCTCTTCCCCTTCCTTGGCGAAAAACAGCTCGTATCGCAGCTCGTCCTCATCCGGGTTGTCCACCTTCCACTCCAGCTTGATGACCGGGTCGTGCTTGACATCCGCCTTCTTCGAGCCGCTCTTGACGGTGCCCGAGCTCTTGCTCGCGGGCGTTTTTTCCCCGTCCAGGGTAATTTCCCTGACCACGGCCTGCTGGTTGGCAGCCAGGTAAAACACCCTGACGTTCCAGGCCGCGGCGCCGGAGGGCACTCTCAGCCTGAGCTGGAAAAACCTTCCCTTGCCTGAAAGCACTTCCCCGCTTGTGGAGCTGTTGAGCTTCGTCCAGTCGGTCCACCATTTGTCGGTCTTCTTCGTGTTGCCGCTTCGCGTCTGCCAGGCCACTTTCCCCTCCGACCTGATGACGATCTTTCCCCATTTCGCCGGGAAACCGGCGTCAAACACTTTTGACACGTAATAGGGTCTCATCGGCGCGCTGTCGGTCAGCCTGTAAATCGCGGCCGGGTCCGAGGTGCCGATAAACGCGTTATTGCCCTCCAGGTGGAACGTGAGCACCTGCCTCTCCTCCAGGTCGTAGAGGATCGAATAGTTGCCTTCCAGGTCCACCTCGAAAATCCTTCCCTTCTGCCCGTCACCCACCAGAACACTGCCCTCGCCTTTTGGCTGCATGAAGGTAAAATGGGTCTTATCGTCCTCGTAAAGGACCCTCATGCCGCTGTCCTCGAACACGGCGACGACCTTTCCTTCCCCCCCGAGAGGAGGCGGATTGGAAGGCTGCTTTTTTCCGGACGGCTGCGTGATCATTGAAAGGGAGGGCTTGCTGACGGCCAGGGAGGGCATGGACTTGAACTTGTTCACCGTGGCCACGATCGCGACCTTATTGCTTCCCGGCTGCTTGAGATAAAGCACGTTTTTCACCTCCGTGGCGTCGAAGTCCCACAGCACGCTTCCCCTGCCCGGTCCCTCGACAAGAAGAAGCCTTCCGCGGTTGCCCGTCCCGGCCGCGATCCTGTCTTTGCCCGCATGGGCCAGGGAGAAAACATGCTCCTCCCCCGTGTCCATGTAAATATTCGCCCTGCCCGCGGCATCGATCGAGTAGATTTTTCCTTTCGGGCCGGTCCCGGCAAACAGAAGATTCCTCTTTGCGTCGTAAAGCAGGCTCCAGATCTGGTCGGCGTCCTCCAGCACGGCCCAGGGCTCGGGGCCCGTTCTCTTTTTCTTTTCCTTCTCGTCTTTCTTCGCCTTTGCCTTTTTCTTTCCCTTCCCCTCTGCCGCGGCCTTGCCTTCCTTTTTATCCTTTTCCTTGTCCTTATCCGTGTCCTCGGCCTTATCCGTGTCCTTGTCCTTGTCTTTCCCCTCCTCCTCTTTCCCTTCCTCTGCCTTTTTCCCCTTGTCCTTTTCCTCGTCGGCCGCTTCGTCCTTTTTACCCTTCTTTTCCTCCATACCGTTCTTCTCCCCGGCTTTCTCCTCCTCCTTGTCCTCCTTGTCCTCTTCCTTCTTGTCCGACTTGTACTCCCTCTTCTTCCATTCTTCGTCGGAATCCTTGCTCTGCTTTGACGAAGCTTCCTTCACGAGATCCTTGATGTCCTTGGGCGAAAAGCGGTAGATCTGTGCGCCGGGCATGCCGGCCGCGTAAACGTTTCCGTTCTTGTCCACGGTCATCGCGGTCAGCACCACGCTCTCCGTCTGCGTCAGATCGTAGAGCTTCCTGCCCCGCAACAGCTGCAGCGCTCCCCGGTTGCCCGTGCCCAGAAAAACATCCCCTCCTTTTCCAATCACGTGGGACCACACGCCGGCATCCTGCAAAAGCTCCCGCCGCACGGTCTCGCGGCCCGCCATGATCTCGCCTTCGGACGTCAGCACGGTCCCCTCAAACTCCCCTTCCTTGAAATCGTCGAAGGTCGACATCTCCCAGCTCTGCGTTGTCGTGGCCGAGGCGTTCATCACGCCGGCCGCTCCCGCCAGCAGCATGATGAGAAGAAGTTTTCTTGTCTTGCTCTTGCCGAGGCTCATGGGTCCTTTTGGTCTCATTGCTCTTTCACCTGTAGTTTGAGGTCCACTTTTCCGCTGATCAGCATGCCCGGATAAAGAAGCTTCCTTTCCACGACCGCTTCCGGCTGCTCGCCGAGGTAGGCGGCCTTGGGGCTCAGCGTGTCGAGCGCGGACGGCGGCAGGTTCTTGATGATTTTGCCGCCTATGGAAACGCCCTGCGCCGGAAGCTGAATCGACACAACGATGGAATCATTCGGAAAACTCTTCGAAAGGTTGTCGATCACGTCGTCCAGGTCTTCGGGCGCCACGGTTTCCGGGTAGGTTTCGGCGCCCGAGCGTATGCTGATTTTCAGGCTCTTGCCCTCCATCCCCTGGGGCACGATGAAATAGGTCGAGTAGATCTGCTCGCTCCCGCCCCTGTGGGGCTTGATCATGACGTGGACATCGACCCGCTCCCCTTCATCGGCCTCTTCCACGGAGAGATAGGCCCCGCTCAGCTCGGCCACCGGGTGGGAATAGCTGATGGAAATGTCGGCCTCGATTCCGTCGATCCTCGCTTCCTCGAAATCACTGTTCATCAGCGAATCGAGCACCACGGACAGGCCTTCCGTGTATTCCCAGCTCAGCGTGCCGAGCGATTGAAAGACTTTCTGGGTTATCGTGATAGGCTTGTGATCGTGCACGTCGATGGTGAAGGTGGATTCGAGGACCGCCTCGTTGATGTCCGGCGCGAACCTGTCAACGGCCGAGGTCACGGCCGTCCTGGCCAGCGAAGCGGTCATCTTGCGGTGGTGCATCACCTTCATGTTCCATGTATCCTCGATGTCCCGGTCCATGTCCTCGACGTGAACGCGCAGCGGGATGACGTGCGCGCTGCGGCTGGAATCGACCACGATGCCCGACTGCCTGTCATGGATCATGGCGCCCGCGCTCTCCAGGGGCTCGGTCATCTTGAAGGAGAACGCCATGGACGCGAGGCAGTGATGCACGTAGGCCGAGGCGGCCGGCACTTCTATCTGGCCGTAATGGAACATGGGATGGCCGAAGGCCACGACCTTGTCGCCGTGGGCAGCTGTCACCGTGCCCGATGAAGCCAGGGAAATGTCCCCGCTCACGAGAGTCAACGCGACCGGGTCCCCGGGCCGAAGAAGGACGTTCTTGGTTGAGGCCTTGCCCTTGCCTGCGCCCTTGCCCTTTTTGGCCGCGGCGGTCTTCTTGGGGAACGATCCAACGGAAACGGGCATCATGAAGAACCCGGCCAGCTGCTTCTCGAGCATGAGCGCGGCCGACCCGCCCTGCAGCATGCTTCCCGTCATGGGCGTGATGAGGGGGGAGATCTCGTTGAACCCGCCCGGCTGAAAGTGCTTCCAGTAGTGCGCCCCGCCGATTGCCGGTGAGGCTGAGGTCGATGCGGCCGCGGCCTTGGAAGAACCCGGCTTCAGGGGAGCGGAAAGCTTGGACAGGATAATATTCTTTGACGAAGGCTTCGGCGCGACCTCGGACAGGTCGAAATAGGCGAGCATGTCTTTTGCCGGCGTCACCCCCGCGATGGGGTCTTTGCCGAATCTCCATGCATAGGCCACGGCGCCCGCCAGCTTCCCGTCGAAATACACGGGCGAGCCGCTCATTCCCGCGATCACGCCCGCATGGTCGAGGACCGGGTGCTTGCAGCGCACCAGGATGAGGTCCTGGCCCGGAATGAACTGGGGAAGGACGCTGATGACCTCGACGTCGAATTTTTCAGGCTCCGTTCCGCTGAAAACGGTCAGGCCGTAGCCTTTCATCCCCGCCTTGACGTCTTCGAGGGGAAAAACATCCTTGTAAAGGCTCTTCTTGGCCTGCGGAGAGCCCGCTGCCAGGAACAGGGCGAGAGCGCCGGCAACCATGACAGCGCCGCAGCCCGTAGGGTTTGTGCTGAAACGTCTGAACATAAAGCCATCCTTTATCATAAGTGCTGATATAATAAAACTCAAATTTGAAATTTATTCGTAATCCGCTTTGCTTTTTCCGCAATTGTGGTTACATTAATAATGTTCGGCGGACCTGATACCCTTAAACCAAGCGTGTCATTGCGAGCCAGC
Source organism: Pseudomonadota bacterium (assembly GCA_043813155.1). Taxonomy (GTDB): domain Bacteria; phylum Myxococcota_A; class Polyangia; order DRWM01; family DRWM01; genus JBDRLK01. The sequence continues at coordinate 4,512 of JBDRLK010000492.1, forward strand.
GTTCCAGACAAAGGCGTGGCAATCTCAAATCCTCGGCCTCTGTCCGGTCTCTGTGCCTTGGGATTGACATTTTGGTTTCACGGGGATTCGGACACGCTGC
>JBDRLK010000493.1:0-11905 GCA_043813155.1 Pseudomonadota bacterium
GGAAAAGGAAAGTCATCGCATGCGTCGCCCCGTCCTTTCCCGCCGCGTTCGACGCCGTTCCGGCAGGCAAGGTCATCTCGGCCATCAGGTCTCTGGGTTTCTTTCAGGTCTGGGACGTTGCATTCGGAGCCGAGCTCGTGAGCAGGGCTTATTTCGATATTTTCGAGAAATCGATTCATACCGAACGGTGCTTCATCACCACTCCCTGCCCGGCGATCGTTTCGTACATTCTCAAGTACATGCCCTCGTTGAATCTCCTGCTCGTGCCGATCGTCTCGCCCATGATCGCTGTGGCCAGGGTCATCCGGGAAGAAGTCTACGAGAACGCCGCGGTCGTGTTCATCGGGCCCTGCCTGGCCAAGAAGCAGGAAATATCGGACCCCAGCGTGGGCGGCGCCGTCGATTTCGTGCTGACGTTCGACGAGCTTTCGGGCATGCTGGACGAAGCGGGCATCGACATAGGGAAAATGGGGGAGAGCGACTTTGACGGCGCTCAGAGCCACCTGGGACGCTCCTATCCCCTCGCAGGAGGGCTTCTCAGGACAACCGGGATGAACGTGGATATTCTCGACAATGATGTCGTGACGGCATCGGGCAAGGAGCGCGCCCTGTCGGCGCTGAGGGAATTGTGCGAGGGTCACAGCCATGCACGGGTCTTCGACCTGCTCTTCTGCGACGGGTGCATCAGCGGGCCCTTCATGCTCAACAACCTGAGCATATTGAGGAGAAAGGAGCTGATGACCGAGTACATCAAGGAGAAGAACCGATACGTGATACCGAGGGAGTTCAGGGAGTGGCTCGGGCGGTACAGCAGCGTCAGCATGACAAGGCGCTTCCTTGCGAGCCCGGTGAGGCTGAGGCAGCCGACGGAACAGGAGATACAAAGGACGCTGAAGTCCATAAACAAGCTGGGCCCTGAAGACCGTCTCAACTGCGGGGCCTGCGGATATTCCACGTGCCGCGAAAAGGCTATTGCCGTGTGCCAGGGGCTGGCCGAAGCGGAGATGTGCCTGCCCTATCTTCTGGACGAAGTGGAGGAGGCTTTCAGGCAGCTGAAAGAGTCCCATCAAAAGCTCCAGACGGCGCAGCAGCTTCTCGTCCAGTCGGAAAAGCTTGCGTCCATGGGACAGCTCTCCGCGGGCATCGCCCACGAGATCAACAATCCGCTTGGGACCATTCTTCTGTATTCCCACATTCTCATGCAGAGCCTCCAGGAAGGCGCGGAGGCGCGCAAAGACGTCGAAACCATAACCAGGGAGGCCGAGCGCTGCAGGGGCATCGTGCGGGGCCTGCTCAATTTTGCGAGAAAGTCGCAGGTGACGAGAAAGAATGTCTCGATGGACGGGCTCGTTCACGATGTCATTCAATTGACGGATCCCAAGGCAAAGCTGATGAACGTGTCCTTGAAGTGTGACATCGCGCAGTCTCTGCCTCCCGTCATGCTGGACGAGGCGCAGATCAAGCAGGTCCTCGTAAACCTCATCGATAACGGCATCGATGCAATCGACGGCCCGGGAGAGGTCGTCATTCGCGCCTCCCTGCTTCACACCACGGACTCCGTCGTGATTGAAGTTACGGATAACGGGTGCGGCATCCCCGATAAGAATCTGGGGAAGCTCTTTACGCCTTTCTTCACCACGAAGGAGGTCGGCAAGGGGACTGGGCTTGGCCTGGCCATTGCCTATGGAATCGTCAAGATGCATTCAGGGGATATCAAGGTCAGAAGCGAGCCGGGAAAAGGGACCGCGTTTTCGATCGTTCTGCCCATGACGCAGCCCGTTGAAAGTTGCAGTAATGGCGATGAATTTCCCGTATGCTCGGTCGACACCGGTGAAAACACCGAGCCGATCGATATAAAATCGGAATAATAAAATTAAGGAGAGACAAGATGAAAAAGAAAAACCATGTGCTGCTGGTCGATGACGACGCCGACCTTGTGGAAACCTACAGGATTGTGCTCGAAAAAGAGGGCTACAGGGTCACGTCCGCCTGCAACGGCGAGGAAGGGTTGAAAAAGGCGCAGGACGAGATGCCCGACCTTATCGTCCTCGACGTGATGATGTCCACGTACAGCGAGGGATTTGAAGTCGCCAGGGAGCTTCGCAGGATCGCCCGGACGAAAAAGATCCCGATCCTTATGCTGACATCCGTCAACGCCACGGTTCCCTTCAAGTTCGAGGCCGATGAGACGTGGCTTCCCGTGGACAGGTTCGTCGAAAAGCCGCTGACGCCGAAGAGCCTGATCAAAGAGGTCAGCGGAATGCTGGAGTAGAAGCCATCGACTGAATACATTTTACCCCGAACCGTGGGTAGGGGCGGCTTCAGACGCCCGAGGAGACAATGCCTGCGGGAGCCTGGTGGCTCCCCTGCCCGGGGTATTGATGAGAGGGTTTCCAGCAGAATCGATTGTGAACATGAGCGAGCAGAAACATAGAATACTGGTCGTGGACGATGAGCAGGGGATGAGAGAAGGGTGCAGGAGGGTTCTTGAGAGCAGCGGCTTCGAAGTCGAAGTCGCCCACAACGGCGAGAGGGGGCTGGAGCTGTTCAGGAAAAACGGAAGGTTTTCTGCGGCGTTGATCGATTTGAAAATGCCGGGCATGAGCGGCCTGGAGCTCATAAGCACCATCCATGGTGAGGACAGGGATATCATTCTCCTCGTGATCACGGCCTACGCCGCGATCGACACGGCCGTGGAAGCCACGAAGCTCGGGGCCTACGGGTACATCCCGAAGCCCTTTACCCCCAACGAGCTCCTGCTGGCCATCCGCAACGGCCTGGAAAAGCGCGCGCTGGCCCTGGAAGCGAAACGCTTCCAGGTTGAGAGGGAGAAACAGCTCCTCGAGCTGGCCTTCGAGCGCTCCAAGTCGCGGACCATCATCAACTGCATGACCGACGGCGTCATGGTCGTCAACAGGCTGGGCAAGATCGTGCTCGTAAACTCGGCGGCCGTGCGCATCTTCTCGGGGCTGTCGGATTTCCGCGTCCCCTTGGCGCTCGACGACGCCATCGATTGCAAAAAGCTCAAAGACCTGATCGTCGATGTTTCAAGGCCGGAATCGAGCACCCTCATAGAGACCAGGGAGATTCCTGTCGACGGCACGACGTACATGGTCAATGCAGGGCCGGTTTACGACATCGCGGGAGAGCGCCTGGGCGTCGTCGCCGTGCTGAGGGACATCACAGCCCTCAAGAGGCTGGACGCTGCCAAATCCATATTCGTGTCCATGGTCGCCCACGAGGTGAAAAGCCCGCTTGCCGCCATCGAGAGCTTCATTCACGTGATCCTGAGCGAGGGCGGCGGGGTGGACCCTCATCGCGACAGGGAGATGCTGCTAAAGGCGCTTTCAAGATCGGAGAGCCTGCGGATGATGATCAGCGAGCTGATCGACATCACGGCCATTGAAACGGGCAATTTTACGTTCAGGCGGGCTGCGACCGACGTGGGGAGCATGGTGAAAGAGGCCGTCGAGCTTTTCAGGGAAAAAGCAGAGGCAAAGCACATCGCATTGGCCCTGGACCTCGACGGCACGGCGGAGAGCCGGCCGGTGCTGGCCGACAGGAACGCTCTTGCGATCATCATGAGGAACCTGATCGACAATGCCGTGAAGTACACCCCGGATAAGGGCCACGTCAATGTGTCCATAAAAAGCGACGGGATGTACATGAACGTGTCTGTCAGGGACGACGGGATCGGCATGGCTCGCGGGGAAAAGGACAAGATATTCGACGAGTTCTACAGGGTGAAGAACGACTACACGGTGCGCGTGCCGGGCACCGGGCTCGGGCTGACGCTCGTGAAAAAGCTGGTTGACATGCACCAGGGTAAAATCAGCGTGCAGAGCGAGAGCGGCGGCGGGAGCTTGTTCAGGGTCAGCCTGCCGCAAGTATGAGCGCAGCGACGAAGAAAGGAAGAAAAGGTGTTTCGATGAAGAGCCGCAGCGTGATATCGACAGGGGGGCAGGAGAACGACCGATACCTGAGCAATGGAAGGGAGTTCATCGACGAGTCGATGATCGCCGGCCTCCTCGACAAAGGCCGTGACCCCGACCCGGCCCGCATCCGGGACATCATAAGCCGGTCCCTGTCCCTCGCCCGCCTCGAGCCCGGGCAGACCGCGGCGCTCCTGAACGTGAAGGACCCGGGGCTCTGGGAGGAGATCTTCGAGGCGGCCGCTGAGGTCAAGAACAGGGTGTACGGGCCGCGCGTCGTGACCTTCGCCCCGCTGTACCTGAGCAACCTGTGCGTCAACGCTTGCCTCTATTGCGGCTTCAGGCGCGAGAACACCGCGGAAAAAAGGCGACGGCTCTCGCTCGAGGAGATTCGGCGGGAAACCGAAGCGCTCGTGTCCATCGGGCACAAGCGCCTCATCATCGTGCTGGGCGAGCACCCGGACTCCGACATCGATTACATGACCGGCGCCATCAGGACGATCTACGACGTGAAAGCAGGCAACTCCGAGATAAGGAGGGTCAACGTCAACGCGGCGCCCCTGTCCGTGGCCGGGTACAGGTTCGTCAGGGAGGCGGGGATCGGGACGTACCAGGTGTTCCAGGAGACCTATCAGCGCGAAACGTACGGGAGGGTGCACCCGCGGGGACCCAAGGCCGACTATCGCCGGCGCCTGTACGCGCTGCACAGGGCCCAGGAGGCCGGCGTCGACGACGTGGCCATCGGCGCCCTCTTCGGCCTGTACGACTGGAGGTTCGAGGTCATGGGACTGCTCATGCACGCCATCGACCTGGAGGAGAAATTCGACGGCGTCGGCCCCCACACCATCTCCTTCCCCAGGTTGAAGCCGGCCGCCGGCAGCCCCTTGAGCGAAGGCAACCCGCACGCGGTAAGCGATGAGGACTTTTTCAGGCTCGTGGCCGTCCTGAGGCTCTCGGTCCCCTACACGGGCATGATCGTCACGGCCAGGGAGCCCCGGGAAGTGAGGCGAAGGTGCCTCGCCCTTGGATGCACGCAGACGGACGCGTCCACGAAAATAGGCATCGGCGCCTACAGCGAGGTTTCCGACGCCCAGGACCCGTACCGGCAGCAGTTCAGGCTGCAGGACGCTGGAAGCCTCGACGAGGTGATCAGGGAAATCGCGGAGATGGGGTTCCTCACGTCCTTCTGCACGTCGGGCTACAGGAAAGGAAGGACGGGGAAGCTCTTCATGAACCTGTGCAGGAGCGGCGGGCTGAGCAGCTTCTGCATGCCCAATGCCGTTCTCACGTTCAAGGAGTACCTTCTCGACCACGCGTCGAAAGAAACCGTGGAAATCGGAAACAGGCTGATCGAGAAGCACGTGGAGACCATCCCTGCGAAAATCAGGACGAGACTGATCGAAAAACTCAAGGAGGCCGAACATGGAGCAAGGGACCTTATGTTTTAACAAGCGGCTTGGCTCCCTGGAGGACGGGGCCGCCCGGCTCGACGATTCCTGCTCGCTCGACACCATTTCCCTCGTGCTGCTGCAGGTCCTGGGCGTGAAGGTGTGTTTCATGGAAGCGCAGGGAAGACGACTGTCCACCATCGCGGGCTTCGCCGGCGACAGCCCGGAAGGCTGCGGCTCCAGCCGCTACGACATGGGCGGCAAAACGTTGATGGTGTCAAACGACCTGGTCCTGCTGAGCGAGCCGCAGCGAAGCGAGCTGCTGTCCTTCCTGAGGCGCTTTGTCGGCAAGTGGGAATCCTCGGCGTGCAGACGTGAATAAACGTGAGCTGACTGAGCTCCTGCAGGGAGCGGACGATCGAGAGCTGTTCGAAAGGGCGGCCCTGGCCCGCATGCAGCTGTGCGGCGAGGCCGTTCACGTCAGGGGAATCATCGAGTTTTCCAACGCCTGCAGCCTCAACTGCCTCTACTGCGGGCTGAGAAGGGATAATCGATCCCTGAAACGCTACTGCATGGAGCCCGGCGAAATCCTCTCGTCCGTCGCACAGGCCGGGAAGATCGGCGTCAAGACCATCGTGCTGCAGAGCGGCGAGAGCGACGCGTACCCGCCCGAGAAGCTGGCCGGCGTCATAGCGCGGATCAAGAAGAGCTTCAATGTCGCCGTGACCCTTTGCACGGGAGTACGGGCGGAGAAGGTGTATGCGATGTGGCGGGAGGCCGGGGCCGACAGGTACCTTATGAAGTTCGAGGCAGCGACGCCTTCTCTCCATGGAACAGTCAAGGAGGGCTCGTCGCTTTCCTCGCGACTTGCCGCGATCGAGGATCTTCGCCGTTCGGGCTACCAGGTCGGCAGCGGCTCCATCATAGGCCTGCCGGGCCAGACACCCGCGGACCTTGCGGCGGACCTCATGCTCGCTTGCGAGCTCGACCTGGACATGGCGGCCTTCGGGCCGCTCGTGCCGCACCCGAACACGCCGGTTTCCTTTGCGCGGCCCGGGGACATGGTCATGTCCCTCAGGGTGATCGCCGCGGCCAGGATACTGCTCGGCCCGGTTCACATTGCCGCCACCACGGCGTTCGACGCGCTTGCGCCCGACGGCAGGGCAAGGGCGCTGGCCTGGGGGGCGAACGCGATCATGGCGAACCTGACCCCGGAAAGGTACAGGGACCTGTATGACATTTACCCGGGGCGGGGCAATAATTCGCCGGACGCGGTCGCGAAAATCCTGCGGCGCATCGGCAGGCCGCCGGCCCGCTGCAAGGGCCATTCATTGAAGGGGAGGGTGTCATGATGAAATCGCCCAGGGGGATTCGGCTGCACATCGGCATTTTCGGAAGGCGCAACGCGGGCAAATCATCGATTCTCAACGCCCTTACCAGGCAGGATGTCTCCATTGTCTCCGACAGGGCCGGAACCACGACCGACCCCGTGGAGAAGCCCATGGAGCTTCTTCCGCTCGGGCCTGTCCTGTTCATCGACACGGCCGGGATCGACGACGCCGGGGACCTGGGCGAAAAGCGCATCGAGCGCACGCTTCGGGTCCTGGAAAGAACAGATCTGGGGCTGATCGTCTGCCCGGCGGGCGCTTGGGGGGAGTTTGAAAGCTCCATCCTGGCGGCGCTGGAGAAAAGAGACGTACCCGTCATTGCGGTCTTCAACAAGATCGACCTGGCCTTGCCGGAATGCTCGGTCCTGTCGGATCTCGAGGCGAGAGGCGTGGCCTGGGTCAGGACAGCCGCGACCGGGAACAGGGGGATCATCGATTTGATCAACGCCATTGTGGGGGCCGCGCCGCCTGAATTCCTGAACATGGCGTCCATTGCGGGCGATCTCGTGCCCGCCGGCAGGTTCGCCGTTCTCGTCGTCCCCATCGACAAGGAGGCGCCGAAGGGCAGGCTGATCCTGCCGCAGGCCCAGACGATCAGGGACCTCCTGGACCACGACGCGTGCTGCGTGGTGGTGCAGGAGAGCAGGCTGAAACAGGCCATCGAGGAGCTGCGCACCGAGCCCGCGCTCGTTATCACCGACTCCCAGGCTTTTGCGAGCGTGGCGCGGGACACGCCGGACCACGTACCCCTGACATCCTTTTCGATTCTTTTCGCCCGCTTCAAGGGCGACCTGGATGAATTCGTGTCAGGCGCGCTGGCCATCCGGACGCTGAAGCCGGGCGACCGGGTTCTCGTTGCCGAGGCCTGCGCCCATCATCCCATTGCCGACGACATCGGGCGCGTCAAGATTCCAAACTGGATCCAGAGGTACGTGGATGCCGACCTTGAGTTCACGCACGTCCAGGGCCATGACTTTCCCGGCACCTGCGAAGAGCTGGGCGGCTACGGCCTCGTGGTTCACTGCGGGTCCTGCACGCTCAACCGCAAGGAGGTGCTCTCGAGGATCATGAGGTGCAGGGCCGCGGGCGTGCCCATCACCAATTACGGCGTCGCCATCGCCTTCTGCCTGGGCATCCTGGGCAGGGCGCTCGGCCCCTTCCCGTCGGCCGCGGCGCTCGCCCGCCATGCGCGCTGAATGCCGGCCTCAGGCATCGCCTTCCCGGATGATCCCGGCCACTTCCTCGAACACGTCCGAGAGGCGCAGGATGCCGATCACCCTGCCCTTCCGCGTGACCAGGAGGGACTGGGTGTGCTTGAGCACCATCTCGTGGATGGCGTCCGTAAGCGGCGCGTTTTCATCGATGCTCTCGCCCACCGGCACCATGGCTTCCTTCGCCTTGACCCTCGCCGCCGCGCGGCACAGCCGCTGCAGGTCTCCGGAAAACAGCGACAGGGTCTCTTTCAGCGACTGGATGAACGCGCCGGAAAGGCCGGCAAGCGCAAGCGATTCCTCGTTGTCCAGATCGAGAAATCTCGGCTCGAGGCTCCGAAGGATGGCCCAGTGGCTGAGCTTGCCCACCACCTTGCCGTTTCCGTCCTGAACGAGCACGGCGCGGTGATGGTGGCGGTCCTGCGTCAGCCCGAGCTGGGCGTTGCTCAACTTCTTGAGCGCATCCCGGATGGTGCAGTCCTCGGTCACGATCGCGTACTCGTCGAGCTTCAGCATCAGGTCGCGTACTAATTTTTCTTCCATGGCTCTGTCTCTTCGCTGCCGTCAGATTTTAAGGATGAGCCGGAGCATGACGGCGTTCTCCCAGCTTACCTTCGTGTTCTTTTTTTCGGGGTTCGACTGGTCGGACTGTGCGCCCGACACCATCGTGTTGTCGTTCCGGCCGTCGCCGTCCCGGTCGACCGACGGCATCCAGTGCAGCACGTCGTTGAGCTGGATGCGGACCATGGGGTTCAGGATCCAGCAGAGCCCGAGGGTGAACTCGTGCACGTCATGGGCGCCGTCCAGGACAGACAGGCTCACGCTGTTGGAGGCGCCGGGGAAGGGGCCGGAGTAGTCGTCGGGAAGCGCGGCCGATTCGCGGTCGAACCCCGGGACCTTTATTTTTTCGAAGAGGTCCCTGTCGGTCCAGGTCCGGGAGTAGCGCGCCAGGATCTCCCAGGCGCCCGGCCCTCCCCCGCCGATGGGTTTCAGGGGCTTGGGCGTTTTCCAGCCCCCGTTGGTCAGGGTCTTGCTCTCGCCCGTCGCGTAGATCGAGATAAAGACCGAAAACGAGCGGACCGCGCCGCCCTCCACGCGCAGCTTCTCGTGCGCCACGGCGGAGCTTCCGGCCGACAGGTCGTGGAAAAGGGAAATGCCCCTGTAGCGCACCTCCAGGTACTCGGCCGAGAAGCTGAAGGGACCGTAGAGGTAGTGCAGCTCCGCGCCCGCCCTGATGCGGTCGTCTATCTCGGCCATGACCCTGTCGGTCACGCGGCCGTCCGTTCCGATGACCTGCTCGGTGCGCCACCGCCAGATCGCGCTCTCGAAGTTGGCGGCGCGCAGGCCGCCGGTCTCGTACCGGGTCGTGGGCACGGACATCAGGCCCCAGGTGCCCCCGAGCGCCAGGTAGAGGCCCTGCAGCGCCTTGACGCTGCACGTCTTGAAGGGCTGCAGGAAGAGCCTGCCGGCCAGGTCCTTGAAGTCGTCGATATCGCCCGAGCCGTAATCGATGTCAATGCCCGCGCCGGAGAAAACACCGATGGTATACACGGCCGTGCCTTTCAGGAGCTCGCCCCAGAGCGTGATGCCCCTGTCGAAAAACGGGTAAACGGGCGTTGAGGTCCCACGCTCCACGAAGTTCACGTTGTTGTCCAGCGTGAGCCAGGAAGAGCTGAAGGGCACTTTCATCTGTCCTACTCTTATGTGGAGCCAGCTCAGGGGCCCGATGTCGAGCCAGGCGTTGCGGATGTAGGGCTTTCCTGCGAACTCGGGCTGCAGCCGGAAGGTGAAGATCCTGAAAAGCCTTCCCTGCAGGTCGATGCGCGCCCGCCTGATGTCGAAGCTGGACGGCGAGCCCGCGTGCTCGCCCTGGTACGCGCGCACGTCGAAGTGGAGGTTGCCCCGTATCTTGAGCTGGAACTTCCCGTCATCGGTCTCGAGGATGAAGCCGTCGTTGTAAGTGGCCTTCAGGCTCGTCTGCGCCCGGGCCGCTCCGGGCGCCGCAAGCAGCACGGCAACGAAAACCGCGGCAGACAAAATCCTTTCCGTGCATTTTCCAGAAGCTGTTCCTGTACTCATAAGTTTCTCCTCAACCTTCCTGAAAGGCGAAAAAAATAGAAAGCATAAAACGTGCCAGAACCCGGGCATCCAGGAGCTGCGCATATCCGGGTTTTTGAGTCCGGGCAAGGTGAATGATGGGTAAGTTTTCCCCGTCCCGTTTTTCCCCACGCTGAAATCTATTCTCCAATCATCGACACGCTGCGCCGACCGGCCTGTACCAATCGACTTTTCCTTCGAGATCGGATGCGCTTTCCGGCTTGATCGCCGAGCCTGGCATATATATTGCACGAACTACGTGACAATGTTGCCAGGCAATGTGCCGACGGAGGCTTGAGGAAAGCACGAGGACAGGCGTGAGACCCGGGAGAACGAATGAACGTTGACCGAGCCGAACATGAAGCGGACTTTGAGCCGAAGGGAAAATCACACTACTCCGGATTGTACCGCAGGTTCATTCTGTTGACCATGGTGTGCTCCATCGTTCCCCTTCTTCTGGTGGGATGGGGCATCAACATCCACTATACCGGGGATGCAAAGGTCCGTACGATGATTTCCTTCAAAACACAGTTGGAGCATCATCGCAGAATCGTCGAAATGTTCATAAATGAGCGCACGTCCAAGCTGTGCATCGTTGCGGCGACGCACTCCAGGGATTACCTGGTTCAAAAACCAAACCTGAAAAATGTTTTCAACATCATGAACAGGGACGACGGCTCATATACGGATCTCGGCATCATCGATTCTCATGGCCGGCACCTGGTCTACGAAGGCCCCTACGACCTGCTGCAAAACAACTACTCCCGGACATTCTGGTTCAGGGAAGTCATGAAAAAAGGCATCTTTGTCAGCGACATGTTCATGGGGTTTCGAAAGGTCCCTCACTTCATCATCGCGGTGCTCAGATCCGAGCATGGGCAGAAGTGGATACTGAGAGCCACGATAGATACGGAGGTTTTCCGCAGCCTCGTCGAAGACGTCCGTATCGGCAAGTCCGGTGAGGTCTTTCTGGTGAACACGCAGGGCGTTTTCCAGACCAGCCCGAAATTCAGCGGAAAGATCATGGAAAAGGCCCCGTTCCACCTGGAGCCTTTCAGCGAAAGTGCCGATGCCGGCATCCTGAAGTATGGAATCGAGGAAGCAACCGGGGATCGGCCTCGTCAAATCGCGGCCTATTCCTGGCTCGAGGCGCCCCGGTGGATGCTCATGATAAGACAGGACTACTCAGAGGCCCTTGATGCCGTCAACCATGCGAATTTCATGACTTTGGTTTTTCTCCACGCGAGCGCGATGATCATCCTGATCGTAGCCGTCTTTGTCACGAAGCACATGATTTCGATCGTCAGGAAGCGCGACTCGGCTGTAGACCGTCTGAATGCGAAGTTTATCCAGGCGAGCAAGCTCGCCTCGATCGGAGAGCTTTCAGCGGGCCTGGCCCACGAGATCAACAACCCGCTTGCCATTATCGTGACTGAAAAGCAGATCCTGCTGGACATGGAGAAACAGGCCCCGATAAGGGACCCGGAATTCAAGTCGCGGTTTTCAAGCTCCCTGTCCCAGATAGCCGACCAGGTCCAGCGGTGCAAGCGCCTGACGCACAATCTTCTCAGGTTTTCCCGCCGTACTCAATCAATGATTGAAACCGTGGACATCAATGAATCGATAAAAGAGGTGGTCGAGCTCATGCAAAGGGAGGCTGGGACGAGCGGCATAAAAATCCTTTCGGACCTTGATGAAAACCTGCCTGCCGTCCTGACCGACCACTCTCAGCTTCAACAGGTCTTTTTGAACCTTATCACCAATGCCGTCGACGCCCATGACGGAAAACCGTACGGCAGCATCCGCGTCAGCACGCGGCCGGATGATGAGAACCGGGGCGTGAGGATCGCTTTCGCCGATACCGGCTCGGGCATCCGCCCGGAGATCAT
>JBDRLK010000494.1:0-9249 GCA_043813155.1 Pseudomonadota bacterium
GCAGCGTGGTGCGGCTGCGGGGACGCCGTCTACTACATCGAGGGCGAGCAGGATCAAAACCCTTCCACTGTCATCGAAGACGCTGTCGTTGACGGCATTCCCGAAACGCTGCCCGACGCCATTCCCGACACTTTCCCGGACACGCCCGCTGAAAGTGTCTACGACGCTCTTCCCGAAGTCCTTCCCGACGCTCCCGTGGAAGAGGACAAGGCCGATGCCGGGCCCGGGCCGGACGGCTCGATCGAGGACCCGTACTCCGACATGTGCGGCGACCTCCGCCCCGTGTCGCCCGTGTACTACGGCACAACGAATCCCTCCTACGTGCCCCTGTCGCCGGGACAGGTGTGGGCGGTCGGGACCTGGGGCGGCTGCAGCGGGACGCTTATCGCGCCCACGTGGGTGCTCACCGCCGAGCATTGCGGCCTGCGCACGGGCGCGGACTTCTGCATCGGCGAGAACCCTCGCGACCCCGGCGTGTGCGTCAACACCGTGCGGGTCATCAACAATCCCGCAAGCGACATGACCCTAGCGGAGCTGGAGGATGACGCGACGCTGCGCCTTCCCGGCGTGCAGCCCGTGCCCATCCTGACCGAGCCCATGAGCAGCTCGTGGATCGGCGCCATGGCCGAGGCCGCCGGCTACGGCCAGCAGGAAGACGGCGGCTACGGCGAGCGCGAGTTCACGGTCGAGCCCATCGTCGAGCTCTACGCCCACACGCTCACCATCGACGGCGAGGGCCGCCACGGCGTGTGCTTCGGCGATTCGGGCGGGCCCGTGTTCGTCATCGCGAGCGACGGCAGCGTGCGCACGGCCGGCGACCTGAGCAACGGCGACGGCTCATGCACGGGCCGCGACAACTACACGCGCGTGGACACGAGCATCGACTGGATCGAGAGCTACACCGGACCGACGGCGGTCGAAGGCGCGGGCTGCGGAACCGTTGACCCTACCGGCCGCTGCAACGGCAATCTGGCCATGTGGTGCGGCGCGGACGACCTGCTCCAGACCGAGGCGTGCGCGGACAAATGCGGGTGGGACGCCGCTGCCGGCGGCTTCCGCTGCATCACGGGCGCCGATCCCTGCGGAGGCTACGACAACTTCGGCATGTGCGCCGGCAACGTCGCAAGGTGGTGCGAAGAGGGCGTGCCCAGGGCGCGCGACTGCGGGGCATGCGCGCAGGCGTGCGACGAGGTCGACGGCGTGGGCGCCTACTGCCTGGACGACCCGTGCGGCGGGCTCGATTACCTCGGCCGGTGCGTGGGCGACACGGCCGAGTGGTGCGACGAGGGGGAGCTGAAGAACGAGAACTGCGCTTCCCTCGGCCAGCGCTGCGGCTACATCAACGACGAGATCGGCTATTATTGCTACTAGCCATCCAAGTTGACGCGAGTGGTGTAGCTGCACGCCCTCGGCGTGCCGGCGGGCCAAGGCCCGTAGTGCGGCCCTTTAGGGCCGCCGCAGCGGGGCTAAAGCCCCGCACTACGTCCGGCGTGAACGGTAACGGCTTTCAATGCCCCAGTATCGACAGGCCTTCCGGGCCGAAGTAGATCAGAGTCGTCACAAGGTAGATCACGTACAGGGCAAGAAGGATGACCCCCTTGGGCTTGCCGATCCGGTAGCGAATCCGCAGGCAGATGAGCATCACGCCCACGATCAGGAACATCCACGGGAACATGAAGTTGATCACCTTCGTTGCCACCTGCATGGGGTTGACGAGAGCTGAAACACCGACGATCCACAGGATGTTGAGGATGTCGGCCCCGATGATGTCGCCCACGGCAAGCTCGCCTTCCCCCTTGCGCGCGGCAATGAGGCACGTGCTGATTTCCGGAAGCGACGTTCCAATGGCAATGACCGTGAGGCCGACGATGACTTCCGGAACCTTGAAGAACGCGGCGAGCTCCAGGCAGGACCAGATCACGACCCTGCTGGCGATGAGCACGCCCGCCAGGCCCACGAGAAATATCATGATGTTTCTGACAAGGTCCTTCTTTCCCACGGGAAGCGGCAGCTCCGAGGCCTGCTCGATGAGCATGGTCATTCGCTCTCGCCTCTTCCTGCGCTCGGACAGGAAAATATAATAGAAGTACCCTGCCATGGATGCGACCAGCACCAGGCCCTCTAAACGGGAAAACGTGCCGTTGAACGCGAAGACGTAGGTGAGGGCGTATATCGCGATCAGGAATATTGCCGCCACCTTGAGTATCTTTTTATCGACGCCAATGGCCACCGGCGCGATGACGGCGGCCAGGCCAAGGGCTATGCCGTCGTCGCAGATAACAGAGCCCACGGCATTGCCCAGGGCGATCTCGGGGTGTCCCATGTAGGCGGACTGAACGGAAACCGCGAATTCCGGGGCGGTCGTGGCCAGGCCCATGAGCACGATGCCTGCGATCATCTTGGGCACGTTCAGGATTGTCGCGATATTGGAGGTGCTCTTTACGAAGAGTTCCGCGGCCTTGAACATGATCATGAACGCCGCAAACAGCATGAAGAAGGCGAGGGAAATGTGCATTGTTTATTCTCGACAGGCCCTGTAAAATAAAGTATTCTTGCATAAAACCGGGGAATAAAAAAGGGGATAGACCCCTTTTTTCAAATAAAGCAATGATCAAGGCAGTCAAATCCGTGGAGGGCGCGCTGCCCGGCACCACCCTGCCCGATGCCTGCAGGCTGCCCGGGAATTGAATGTTTTCGCGTTTAAAAAAACCGATTCCTGTCCTCCTGCTCGTTTTTATCGTTATCAGGCTCGCCATCCTCTTCACGTCCGACGAAATCGGGAACCCGGAAGAGGCAAGGCAGGGCAACCTGGCCAACGAGATCCTGGACGGCCGCGAAATATACATCGAAGAGTTCCTGTACCAGGATTTTGAAGGCTCCTGCATTCTCGACGCCCTGCTCGTGGCCGTGCCCTATGCCCTGACCGGGGGAAGCGGGCACTCGCTCAAGCTGGTCACGCTGCTTATCAGCTTCCTCATTCTCGTTTTCTCGGCTCTCATCGCCCTGGAGCTTCCCCGCAGGAGGCCGGCCGTCATCTTCATCGTGCTGCAGACGTTCGCGCCAACGTATTTCATAGCCTTCCACTTCCACACTATCGGCGGCTCGCTGTACGGCAGCCTGTTCAACGTCATCATCTTCTACGCGGCCATAAAGATCGTCCGCAGCCCCCGCCCGCTGCTCATGGTGCTGTGGGGTTTCCTGTGCGCAACGGGCATCTACCTCAACCCGGCCTGCCTTCCCGGGATCCTCATGAGCTTTGTCATCGTGTTCATCGCGGACAAAAGGCTGCTCGTGAGCAGGCCCATGCTTTACTTCCTGCCCTCCTTTGCGCTGTCCGGTTTGATCTGCGCCATGCTCATGCGGTTTCAGATACCGGTACTGGGCATGATCGACATGCTGTTTCTGAGCAGGGATTTCAGAGCGGCCGGGCTGCCGGCCTCGCCAAACGGTGAATCAGGGCTCGCCGGCCTCTTCCTGCACGACCTTCCCCACTCGTTTTATTTCAAGGGAATCGATTACTACAACGCGGCCTACTGTGCCCTGATCCTCGGGTTGTTCGCGGCCGGCTGCGCGGCCGCGGCAAAGGGCTGGAAAAGAATGCTCGCCCTTCTCGCCGGCAAAAAGCCGGCGGAGGACGCAGCCCATGAGATCGTGCCCGCTGCCGTCAGCCTGATGGTCGTCGCGCACTTCCTTCTTTTCGCGCTGTCCGATATTTCCATCCCCGGCTCTCCATTCATGGTCTACTACCACCTTCCCTACAAGTTTTTCTATAATGTCTATCCCTTCCTCTTCCTGGCCGCGGCCTTTGCGATCGACGCGCTCATGGAAAAATACGCGCGCCTCTCAAGAATCATCGCCATGCTGTGCGTGATCGCCGTTCTTCCCGCGGCCGCGGCCACCATCCTTCTCGTCAGGCCCGGCCAGCTCACGCTCAAATCCAAGTTCCGGTCACACGACTACAAGTACTTCGGCAGGATGATTCCCGCCAGCTTCCGCAACGACAGGATAGAAGGGGCCGTCGGGGTGTGCATGGAAAGGGACGGCCCGGACAGGCTCGACTGCATCAAGGGCATTGCCATCAACCACAGCCTCGACGGGGGCTCCATGCAGGACAAGGTGAACGGGGTAAAGACCTTCTGCAC
This sequence comes from Pseudomonadota bacterium, assembly GCA_043813155.1. Classification (GTDB taxonomy): domain Bacteria; phylum Myxococcota_A; class Polyangia; order DRWM01; family DRWM01; genus JBDRLK01. Next base: position 4,143 of record JBDRLK010000494.1, read on the forward strand.
ACAGTTTCCGGCAAAAAGCCGCTGGCTCTGCGTCAGGGGACTGGGGAACAGGCTGATGGAATCGTTCTTCCTCGACGCGGGCTCGGCCATCGACTTGTGCGGCATGCTCGAGCCGGCCTATGCCGGGCACTGCCTTCACGGGTACCTCGAGGAGGTCGGGCACATGATTCACAGGGAGCCTGAAAAACAGCTCGCGCTCATGACGTTGCGAGACGCATCACAAAAGAGGCTCCTGCTGGACAACATGGGATACTGGGTCTATGCCATGTTTCAGCCCAATCCCGAATGGTCGCTCCGGGCCTGCGGAAAACTGCAGGAGCAGCTCGATGTGAAAAGATGCGCAAACATGGTATTCTATCACCTGGGCATGGCCGAGGGCTCGAGAAGCCCGGACGGCCCTGGCGGCGCCTTCAATGCGTATGAGCATCTCGGGGCGGAGTACGGGCCGGACTTTTCCCGGGGACTTGGATTCGCTGCCGCATGGAGGGTTTTCCCGGACATGGAAAAAGCCCGTGCCGAATGCCGGGAGCGCGGCAGCGCAGAGCTCGCGGCCGCCTGCGAAAAGGGCGTGAATTCGTTTTATTCGATGATGGAACAAAACGGGCCATGAGACTCGCCGACAAGGCATCAGCAGGGCTGCGCATCGCGGCCTGCAGGCTTCCGTGGGTGCGAAGGCCGCTTTTCGTGGGCTGGGCAATCACCAACAGGTGCAACCTGAAATGCTCCTACTGCAGCAGGCCCATGCGCGGCAGCGCCGAGCTCTCGACCCCCGACATGCTGCGCATCATCGACCAGATGGCGGACTGCGGCACCATCAGGGTTTCCTTTACGGGCGGCGAGCCCCTGTTGAGAGACGACATCGGGCGGCTCGTCTCCCGCGCCGGGCGCTGCGGGCTGCAGGTATCGATCAACACCAATGGAATACTGCTGGCCGACAGGCTTTCCGAAATTTCCGAAGCACGTGAAATCACGGTAAGCCTCGACGATGTCGAAGGCCGCGGCGCGCCTCTCAGGAAGGGCCTGGACCTGCGGCTGGTCACGCAGGGCATCAGGGCGGCACGAAAGCGTGGAATCAGCGTCACGCTCCACACCGTGCTGACAAAACACAATCTCGGGGAAGTGGACGCCCTGCTCGACTTCGCGCGAAGGTGCGATACGGGCGTGAGCTTCACTCCCGTCGAGCTGCAGCCTCCCTTTGAAAAAATCGCGCAGAAATTCATGCCCGAGCCCGGCGCGCTGCGCGCCGCGGTGCGAAAGCTCATGGCGCGCAAGGCAGGAGGGAACGCAAGGATTCGAAACTCCATGGCCGCGCTGCGCTACCTTCTCAACTGGCCGTCGCCCAACAACGCGACCTGCTGCGCCGGCATCATGTACTGCAGGATAGAGCCCGACGGTTTCCTCTACCCCTGCGGCAATCTCATCAGCCGGCCGCAGGGGCTGAGCTGCGCCGCCATGGGCTTCGGGCAGGCTTTCCGCAAGCTCGAGCCGCAGCGCTGCTACGATTGCTGGTGCGACACGAGGATCGAGATGAATTTCGTTTACGCGCTTAATCCCGGCGTGTGGCTGGACAACGCGCGAAGGTGACCGGTCACGGCGGCTCCAGGCCCGACCAGTAGATGATCAGGGGGCACAGATACTGGCCCCAGGATTCCGGTTTCTTCTGAAGCTTCTCGGGCATTTCGGCATTGAAAATCATGCCAAGGTCCTCCATCAGTCCCCACTCGAGCGCCCTCGAGCATCCTTTGCCGTCACCCGACAGGGCGCCCATTTCCGGGATGATGGTGCTCGATTCCTTGCCCAGGACAATTTTTGAAAAGTGCCAGCCGAAGGTCTCGCAGCAGTTGTAGCTGTTCGTCGAGCCCTTGAAATCGGCTTTCCCGCAGACACTCGACCTTGCCCGCGACGCGGCAATGCGGCAGGGCGCGTCAGGCCCGGACGTTTCTTCGCCGGGGCAGAGCTTCGGGTCTTCCTTGACCACGGCCTCGCAGATCTCCAGGAACTTGCCCTTCATGGCGTCCTCGTAAACCCCGTACTTTTGCTGAATGTCTTTGCAGCTGCCCTTGCTCCCGACCGCTTTTTGCGCGATCAGGACATTGTACTCGTAGTTGAGGTGACAGTCCTCGGCGCGGTCCTTCCACGGTTTTTCCAGGTCCGCGCAGTACGACGAGTCTCTCGCTGCCGCGGCCATGCATGCGGCGTATGCGCCCAGCCTCCTGCTCACGATATTTTCCACCAGGCCGATCTCATCCTCCGCCATGTCCGGCTTCAGGGGTTTGAGGCTCTCCAGGTATTGCGCCAGGCCCTGGCTCACGCCGCCGTACTTTCTTTCCGCCGCCGCCTTTACGGTGAAGTCGATCAGCTCGATCATCAGCGACACCCGCCTGGCCCCGGCAAAAAACGGCTCGAGGCTTCGTTCCTTTTCGCGCCTCCCGGCTTCCGCGATCAGGAAATCCCCGAAGCATCGCTCGTCGGGCGACTTCGGCGGTTTCCCGGCCTCTTCGGCGGGTTCGGCCGCCTCGACTTTCGCCTCCGCCGTGATTTCGGCCCCGGCATCGGCGCCGGCGCCTGCAACGCCGTCCGGCGCCGGGCTTTTCCTGCCGCATGAGAAAAAACCCGACACAATGATCAGCACCATGCACAGTGCCATGCAGGCGCTGCATTTATTTCGTGTATTCATGCCTTCTCCCGGTATCAATCCGTTTTTATTCTGCACGTGCAGCCGCACGCCCTCGGCGTGCGCCGTACTCATAACATGGCGCAGCTGCACGCCCTCGGCGTGCGCCGCGTGCCAGGCAGAAGAGTGGGAGGCAAAAGCCTCCCCTACCCATGGCATGTGCAGGATAGTTTCTAGTATCAATCCGTTTTTCTTCTGTCAAGGCACCAGATTCTCGGCGCGACAGGCCGGGGGCGCAAATCGTGGGCCGAACAAAGACCGGCTCCCGCGCGAAAAACGCATTGCGAATCTGCCGTGCTCTTGATATCATTCTTCCCATTGCCGTGAAACCGATTATCAATTCTGTCAGGAAGCACACGTCGCTGCTTTCCATCGCCCTCACCGTCGGCTTCTACGGCTTTGCCGGCATCTGGATATACGGCAGGAGAGAATACTTCAGGTTCCCCCTCGAGCTCGACTGGGCCTGCCTGCTCATCATTCTGATCATCGCGATGATTCTCAACCTGATCGTTCAGCCCATCAGGTTCGCGTGGCTCATGGAAAAGCTGTCCGTCAGGATGAGCTTTCTTCAGGCCCTCAGGGACAGGTTCGTGCTGGCTTCCGTCAAAGCGGTCATGCCGCTTCGCATCGGAGACCCTCTCGGCTTTTACCTTGTGACCAGGAAATGGAATGTCGACCCGGAGGAAGCAACCATAGTCTGGGTTACTGAAAAATTCCTTTCTTTCTCCGCCAACTGTTTCATCCTTCTCGTTTTTCTCCTGCTCACCTTTCTGTCGCTCCCCCTTACCCTGCTCGCCGCATTATCCATCCTTGCTCTCTACCTGGCATGGATCATTGTCGCGGAAAGGAAAGCGGACGCAACGCGGCCTTCCGGCAGGCTGCCAAGTACAGCGCCCCGAAAGTTCGGGACCAGCCTTGTAGCGAGGGCGTGCATGTGGAGCCGGGTCGCGAGCGCGCCCACAGCGCCCGATGGAGGCGCAGCAGGGCTACATCGACGAGAGCGCGAGGACGAAAGCCGCGAGGCGGCCCACAGGCGCGGCCGCAGTAGAGTGGTGGTCCCGAACTTCCGGAGCGCTGTACTGAGGTGGGCCGGTGAAGCCATCATGCTGAAAGGTTACAGCCCGGCAAGGAAGCTCCTGCTGGTCGCAGGGACCCTGATGATCGAGGCCCTGGAGATCCTGGCTCTTTTCCTGCTGCTCTCCCAGGCGCTCGAGGAGGGATGGGCAGCCATCGCTCCTTTGCGCGTCATGGCCGTGCACTTTACAGGCATGATCCCCACGGTTTTCAGCGGAGCGGGCAGCAGGGAAGCGGCGACACTTCTGGTTTTCAGCGGCCTCGGCGATGACAGGGCTCTCTTTCTGGCGGCCTTCCTGATGACGCTGGTGATCAGGATCTTCCCCGCGCTGCCCGGCATGCTGCTCTATCTTCCCGCCACGAGAAAAGAAAAGAAACCAGGTTGACTTCCGGCACAAAATGTCATTCCTTGATATATTCCGACGCGGTGACGGCGTGCTGAAAATTGCCTTTGTCATACCTGCCTTCGGGCACAGGATCTTCAACGAAAACGTCGCTGTCGTGGACAGGGATTTCGGAACGTTCCCCGATCTGGGAACCTGTTATGCCGCGTCCATCGCGCGCGCCTGGGGGGCCGAAGTAAAAATCTGGGACGGCCGGGCCGAGGGCCTGAGCGCCGGGCAGGCCGCCCGGCAGGTAAAAGGCTTCAAGCCGGACCTCCTGGCGTTTCCCATTCATGCCATACCGGCGTTCATGGACACGCTGGACTGGATCAAAAAGATCAAGAAAGAGATCGGAAAGCCGGTCGTGGTCGGGGGGTACGAGTTTTCATTCTTCCAGGAAGAATATTTCGTGCACGAGGAGCTGGACTTCGGGTTCTACGGCGAGGTGCTGCGCTCGCTGCCCGCGTTCCTGGACGCTTTCACCGGTGCCGGCAACTATGAAGCGATCAATGGGCTCATCTACAGGAAAGAGGGGAAGACCATCGTCAACCCTCCGCCCGAAGCCGCTGCGCTGGACGAGTTTCCCTTTCCTGCCCGGGATCTTCTGAAGAACAACCTGTACTTTTCCCACGTCTCCCAGAAAAAAAACTACACCGTCATGATCACGTCCAAGGGGTGTCCCTTCAGTTGCTCCTTCTGCGCCATTGCGTCGACAGGCTTCAACGCCAGGTCGCCGGCAAATGTAATAGACGAAATGCTCGAATGCTACCATGACCACGGCGTCAGGGAATTCGACTTCTTCGACCCTCTCATGCTGCACGACCGCGAGCGCGCCATCGCCATTGCCGAGGAAATCATCAGGAGCGGAATGGACATCATGTGGTCCTGCCGTTCGAGAGTCGACACGGTCGACAGGGAGATGCTGGGTATCCTGGCCGGGTCGGGGCTGGAAAGGATCTTCTACGGCATCGAGTCC